>NZ_JBHZAG010000041.1:0-77978 GCF_042754125.1 Amycolatopsis sp. NPDC059235 | reverse complement strand
GGTGCTTCCAACGCAACATTTCCCGCCTTGACAAGCACCCCCGAACCGTCAGCACAATAAAACTTCGGGGTGGTGGCCCCCACCGAGCGCAATGTCGCCGCCAGGCGACGAGCCGCCCTACAACGTCCGCACGTACGGATCCCACTCAACGGGCAACGCCTGAGCCACCTCCACCCGACTGACCACCTCCACCCCCACCCCACGAGCCATGGACTCCTCAACCGCCACCATCACGTCCAACACGTGATAAGCCAACTCCCCAGAAGCCCTCTCCGGCACCCCCGCGCGGACAGACCGGGCCAAATCAAGAACCCCAGTACCCCGAGAACCCGAATGCCCCACCGCACCCACTTCCTCCGACCCCCCGCCCACATGCACCACAGCAGAACCGTCGAACCGATTGGGATCCGGCAAAACCGCAGTCCCCAGCGACCCGGTCACCTCGACAAACCCCGTACGCCGCAACGCGGAATCGAACGTCAGCACAACCTGCGCACTACCGCCGCGCACAAACTCCACCAACGCACTCACCGAAGTAGGCACAGCAACCGGAAACTCAGTCCCGGCCCGAGGCCCAGACCCGATCACCCGGGTCTCCCGCACCCGCCCGCCAACCCCCGTCACCTTCCGCACGGACCCGAACACCTGAACCAGCTGGGTCAAGTAATAAGGCCCGATATCCAGCAACGGCCCGCCACCCGCCTGGTACAGGAACTCCGGCGCAGGATGCCAACTCTCCGGCCCCGGCGTCTGAAACAACGCCAACGCGGTCAAAGGCGTACCGATCCGACCGGATTCGAGCGCACGAAACGCAGTCTGGTGCCCAGCACCAAGCACGGTGTCCGGCGCCCCAGCCACCCGCACCCCCTTTTCCCGCGCCCGGTCAAGAAGCTTCCGCACAGTCTGCCGATCCAGCCCGATCGGCTTCTCCGTCCACACGTGCTTCCCGGCCTCCACCGCCGCGAGACTGACCTCGACATGCACCGCAGGCACAGTCAAATTCACGACGATCTCAACCTCCGGCGACGCAAGAAGATCCGCCACCGACCCGCCACGAGGAACCCCGTATTTCGCAGCCTGCGCCGAAGCCCGCTCCACATCGAGATCAGCAACCGCCACTACTCGAAGATCCGGAAACGCGGTCAAATTCTCCAGATAGGTATCACTGATAAACCCAGCTCCGACAACCCCGACCCCGACAGTCACTTCCCCACCTCAGCGAGATAAGCGAAACTCTCGGCGATACCCCCGAAAACATCCTCATGCTGATCGAACTCCACGACCCGCAACGCCTCCGGAGCCGCAGCAAGCACCTCCCCCAGAGGCACCCGCCCCTGCCCCGCGGGCACCTGCCCAGAAGCGTCGACAGCCAGCGACCCGTCCTTCACATGAATCGCGCACACCCGCTCCCCCAGCCGCCGCAGCAACGCGGCCGCGTCCTCCCCGCCCGCAGTAGCCCAGTAAGCGTCGACCTCCAGCACAACCTCCGGAGAAAGCCGCTCAGCGAAAACCTCCAACGCGCTGCGCCCGTCGATCCGCGATTCCAGTTCCCACCAATGGTTGTGATAACCCACCCGAACGCCATACCCCGCCGCGACCTCAGCCGCGGCATTGAGCGCCGCGGCAGTATCAGCGATATCCGCCGGACTCCCCCACTGAGAAGCAGGGACCAACGGTTCGATCACCACCCCGATCCCCAATTCCCGGGCCGCCGCGAACACCGCGTCCAGATCCTTCCCGACCAACGCGGCATGCGCGGTAGGCGCACTCAACCCATGCGCCGCCAACCCGGCCCGCAGCGCCGCGACGTTCTCCACCACCCCGTACGGCTCCACCCGGCGGAACCCGATCGCGGCCAACCGCCGCAACGTCTCGTCCGGATCAGCCGCGAACGCGTCGCGCACCGAGTACAGCTGCACCGAAGGTCCGCCCATGCCAACTCCCAGCGATAGAGGGGCTTTCGCCAATTTCTACCACCTGGTCAGAATTGACACCAGGACAAAACATGACGGAATTCCGGGACCAGTATCAGCCGAGATCCTTGTGCCAGATCAAAAAATCGCACGGAGTGGCCAGCAGCGGAGCCAGCTCCGGATGCGGCCCGTCAATGGTCGACGTCTCCACCACCCGGTACCCGAGCCGGGTGTACCACTGCGCGAGAAACTCCTTCGACGGATGCGTCCACTCGCGCGGCACCAGCAGCTCAAGCTGCATCCGCGTACACCCGGCGGCCCGCCAGTGGTCCTCCGCGAACCGCACGAGCTCCCGCCCGATCCCCGCGCCGCGCACCTCCGGCGAGGCAGCGAGCAGACCGAACTCCCCCAAATCCTCCGTCAGCCGCTGGATCCGGACCGAACCCACCACGTCCCCGCCGAGCCGGGCGACCGCGATCTCGCCCGCGCGGACCAGCCCGGCCATCTCCGCGGCATTCGTCCGATCGGCCGAACCGGCCCACAACCCGGCTTCAGCCTTGGCGTAGACGGTGTTCACCAGCTCAGTCAGCAGAGCTACGAGCGCGGTGTCCTCGGCAGCGAGCGGCGGCAGGAAAGCGATCTCCGGAGTCGTCACTCCTCCAGGTAACCACAATCAGCTGGCGGCCGAGCCGGATACCGCGGGCCGGGCCTCGCCGAAGCCGCCGTAACGACCGGCTTTCGCGCGCTTGCGCACCTCGTCGAAATGCCGGTGCACCGCGTGCGCGGCCGCCTCCGCGTCCCCGCTCACGAGCGCGTCCACAATCGCCTGGTGCCGTTTCGCGGTGGCCGGCGCCGACGACACCGGACCGCCCATTTCGCCTTCCGCGGCCCGGTAGACGTCCCAGAACAATCCGGTCAGCTCGCGCGCAAGATCGAAACCCGCCTCGGCGCAGATCAGGTCGTGGAACTCGCGGTCGGCCACCGCCGCGTCCGGTCCTTTGCGGCGCATCCGGGCGACGCACGCCTGCAGTTCGCCGATCAGCTCCGGCCGGTGGTCGCGGGCGACCCGGCTGGTCAGCTCCGTTTCGATCATCTCGCGCACCTCGAGCAGGTCGCGCAGCCGCCCGGCGTCGGTGCTGCCGCGGCTGCGCGTGCGGAAGAGCAGCCACGTCTGCAGCGCCTCCGACCCGGCCGAGCCGACGAACGTGCCGTACCCGTGCCGGACCTCGACGATGCCGAGCGCCTGCAGCGCCTTGACCGCCTCCCGGATCGAATTCCGGCTGACCCCGATGTCCTCGGCGAGGCTCAGCTCGGTCGGCATCGGCGCGCCGGTCGGCAGCTGCCGGTCGACGATCAGGTCGATGATCTGCTTGGTGATCTCTTCGCTGCGTTGCGGGCGCGCCACACGTGTCTCCCGGATGTCTTTCTTGCACTGGCACGTCGCCATCGGAGGACATCCTACGTCATGATCGGCTTCCCCCGCTGCACCCGCGCGGGTGGGAACAAGCCTCTTGACCGGGGCGGGAACGGGACTTAGGGTTCCGGCAAGTCATAGGACGTCCCACGTCCTACTTCTCGATGCTTTCTGGGTGGAACACCGCATCAAGTCAGGAGACGCCATGTCCCGAACCGCCATGGGGACTCAGTTCAACCGGCGCGCACTGCTGCGCTACGCCGGCCTCGCCGGGGCTGCCGCAGCGGTTTCGTCGACGCTCGCCGCGTGCGGCGGCCCCGCGTCGACCAACAAAACCGGCAGTTCGTCCGGTTCCGTCACCGCGGTGATCGGGTACGGCAACAACCAGACCTGGGACCCGCTGCAGACCGCGTCGGCGTTCGCGATGGCGGCTATCCTGCACAGCTACGAGTCGCTCGTCGAGGGCGATCCGGTCACCCGGGAACCCTTCCCCGGCTTGGCCAAGGCGCTGCCGGCGGACCTCAAGAGCACCAAGCTGCGCTTCGAAATCCGTGACGGCGCGAAGTGGCACGACGGACAGCCGGTGACCGCCGACGACGTCGTGTTCACCTACGCCCGCGTGCTCGATCCGAAGGAAAACGTTCTCATCCACAGCTTCTTCTCGCAGTGGCTGGAGTCGGTCACCAAGGTCGACGCGAAGACGGTGGAGTTCAGCCTGAAGTTCGCGTTCCCGTACGCGCTGCAGCGGATCCAGATCTGCAAGATCGTGCCCAAGCACGTGTTCGAGAACAACTGGAAGGCCGCCGCGGCGGGCAAGGTCGTCGGCTCCGGGCCGTACAAGATCACCGAGCAGGCCCCGCTGTCGCACACCTCGTTCGAGAAGTTCGCCGACTACAACGGCCCGCGCCCGGCCGCGTACGACAAGATGCTCTGGAAGTCCATTGTGGATTCCGCGCCGCGGGTCGCGGCGATCTCCGGGGCCAAGCCGGACGCGCAGATCGCGGAGAACATCCCGCCCGCCAACGCCGAGCAGCTGCGCAAGGCAGGCCGCACGGTCGAATTCGCCGACGGCGGCAACAACCTGTTCCTCCTCTTCAACACCAAGCACTCGCCGTTCGCCGACAAACGGGTCCGCCAGGCGCTGCATTACGCGATCGACAAGAAGAAGATGATCGAGATCGGCCTGCGCGGCACCGGTACCGCGGGCACCTCGTTCATCAACCCGAAGCTGCCCGGATCGCAGCCCGCGGCGCAAGACTTCAACTTCAACCCCGAGAAGGCGAAGCAACTGCTCGCCGAAGCCGGGATTAGCGGCCTGAAGATCTCGCTGTCCACAACGAACACCTCGCTGGTGCTCGACTGCGTCAAGGTGATCAAGGAGGGCTGGGACGCGATCGGCGTGCAGACCACTTTGGACTCCCAGGACACCAAGGCGCTGTTCTCCAAACTGGACAACGGCGACGACTTCCAGGTCGTGGCCACCACGAACAACCCGCTGCAGTTCGGCAACGACCCGGATCTGCTGATCCGCTATTACTACGACGCGCAATCGGTGCTCATGACGAAGTACGCGCGCTGGAGCGGCGACGACACCACCGCGTTGCTGGCACTGCAGGACAAGGCCGCCGCGGAAACCGACGAAACGAAGCGGAACGGGCTGTACAAGCAATTGCTCGACCAGATTTCCGAGCAGGCGGTGATCTACCCGATCGTCTTCACGCAGATGGGCACCGCGTGGGACCCGAAGGCGATCAGCGGCGTGCGCGCCCAGGGCTACCCGGGCATCTATCTCAACCAGGCCAAACCGGTCTGACGGGAGGGCACGGAAGTGACAGTCGTCGTGCGGATGCTGGCCGGCCGCATCCTCGCCCTGATCCCGCTGCTGCTCGGCGTGATCCTGTTCGTGTTCATCGTGATGCGGTTCTCGCCGGTCGACCCGGCGATGGCCGCGTTCAACGGAGCCAACGCCACCGCCGATCAGCTCCAGCAGTTCCGTGAGCAGAACGGCCTGCTCGACCCGTTGCCGCTGCAGTACGTGCACTTCGTGTGGCATCTGCTGCAAGGCGATTTCGGCACCAGCGTGGTCACCAAGGAGCCGGTCGGCCAGACCATCGCCACCGCGCTCCCGCTCACCCTGCAGCTGACCCTGCTGGGCCTGGCTCTCGCGCTTGTCGTTTCGGTCGTGCTCGGCGTGACCTCGGCGCTGTTCCGCGGCCGCTGGCCGGACCACCTGATCCGGTTCGTGACGCTGGCCGGGGTCGCCGCGCCGGCGTTCTGGATCGCGCTGCTGCTGGTGCAGTGGCTGGCCGTGGGCAAGGGCCTGTTCCCCACCAGCGGATACGTCAGCCCGGCGGATTCGTTCTCCGGCTGGCTGAACTCGCTGACGCTGCCCGCGATCGCGCTGTCCGCGCCGGTCGCGGCGCAGCTGACCCGGGTGATCCGCACGTCGATGGTCGAGGAACTCGACAAGGACTACGTGCGCACCGCGCGCGGCGGCGGGCTGCCGCCGGTCGTGGTGGTCGGGCGGAACGTGCTGCGCAACGCCCTGGTCAACCCGCTGACCGTGCTCGGCCTTCGCGTCGGCTACCTGCTCGGCGGCGCGGTGGTGATCGAGACGATGTTCGCGCTGCCCGGCATGGGGCAGAACATGATCCAGGCCGTGCAGGACGGCGACACCGCCAAGGTGCAGGGCTTCGTCATCACCATCGCGGCCGGGTTCGTGCTCGTGAACCTGATCGTCGACGTGCTCTACCTCGTCGCCAACCCCCGTCTGCGGAGCCGCTCGTGATGCGCCCAGTCCTCCGCCCGAACCTCAACGCCCGGCTCTCTCAGCCTGGCATCCGGTTCCGGCGGCTCCCCCTGTCCTCCTGGATCGCGCTGGCCGTGCTGATCGTGCTCGGGCTCGTCGCGGTCCTCGGCACCGTCGTGGCCACGCACAATCCGGACCTGCTCAGCACCGACACCGGCGGGCCCAGCGCGGCGCATTGGTTCGGCACCGACCAGTCCGGCCGGGACATCTTCTCCCGGCTGGTCGCGGGCACCCGCTGGTCGCTCGCGATCGGCCTCGGCGCGACGCTGCTCGCGCTGGTCGCGGGCATCGTCGTCGGGTCGTTCGCGGCGACGTCCGGCCGCCGGGCCGACGGCCTGGTCATGCGGGTCCTCGACGTCCTGATGGCCTTCCCCGGCATCGCGCTCGCCGCGGTGCTGGTGGCGGTGTTCGGGCGCGGCATCCTCGTGCTGATCCTCGCCATCGGCTTCCTCAACATGGCTCCGGTGGCGCGGGTGGTGCGGGCGAACGTGCTCGCGCAGTACGGCGAGGACTACGTCGCGGCCGAGCGCGTGATCGGCGCGAAACGGCTGTTCATCCTCGCCCGGCACGTCGCGGTCAACTGCGCCGCGCCGATCCTCGTGTACTGCACGGTGACGGTGGCGGACGCGATCGTGTTCGAGGCGTCGCTGTCGTTCATCGGCGCGGGGATCCAGCCGCCCGATCCGTCGTGGGGCTCAGTGCTGGCGGACGGCAAGGACCTCGTGCTGACCGGCGGCTGGTGGGCGACGCTGTTCCCCGGTCTGCTGATCCTGGCCACCGTGCTGGCGTTGAACATTCTCTCCGAAGGCATTTCCGACGCCTGGGCCGCGCCGTCGGCTCGCACCGCGAAGGCGGCCGAAGCGGCACAGCAGATCGAACTGGCCCCCGAGGCCACTGCCGCGGTGCTGCCGCTGCGCGGGCTTCGCGAAGCCGGGCAACGGCTGGCGGCGAAGGCGCGGGATCTGTCCGGCCGGGAAACTGTGCTGGCGGTGGAGAATCTCGCGATCTCCTTCCCGGAGCGGCACAACGGCGTGAACGTGGTCGACGGAGTGTCCTTTTCGGTCCGCTCCGGCGAGGTGCTGGGGCTGATCGGCGAATCCGGCTGCGGGAAGTCGCTCACCGCGCTGTCGATCATGGGACTGCAGCCGGACGCCGCGCGGCTCAGCGGCGAGATCCGGTTCGCGGGCGACGACCTGCTCACCATGAAGCCGAGCGTCCGCCGCCGGCATCTCGGGCACGACCTGGCGATGGTGTACCAGGACGCGCTCAGCTCGCTGAACCCGGCGATGACCATCCGCGCGCAGCTCAAGCAGTTCACCCGGCGCGGCGGCACCCGTACGCCGGAGGAGTTGCTGGAACTGGTCAACCTCGATCCGGGCCGGACGCTGCGGGCATACCCGCACGAGCTGTCCGGCGGGCAGCGGCAGCGCGTGCTCATCGCGATGGCGCTGTCCCGCAGCCCGAAGCTGATCGTCGCGGACGAGCCGACGACGGCGCTCGACGTCACCGTGCAGGCGCAGATCATGGCGCTTTTGCTGCGGCTGCAGGAAGAACTGGGCTTCGCGCTGGTGCTGGTGTCGCACGACCTCGCGCTGGTGTCCGACATCGCCGACCGGGTGGTGGTGATGTACGGCGGGCAGGTCGCCGAGACCGGCGCGACCGCGGCCGTCGTCGGTGCGCCGCAGCACCACTACACCCGCGGCCTGCTCAGCGCGGTGCTGTCGCTGGAGGAGAACGAAGCGAAGCTCACCCAGATCAAGGGCGTCGTCCCCGCCCCGGCGGACTTCCCGCCCGGTTGCCGGTTCGCGAGCCGGTGCCCCGCCGCTCGCGGGCACTGCTTCGAGGTCGCACCTGAACCGGCGGGCGAAGGGCATCTCGTGGCTTGCCACTACCCCGCCGAGAACTCCCTGGAGACGATGGCGGAAGGAGCGTCGGCATGAGCCTCGTCGAAGTCGACGGCGTGCATGTGGTGCACAAGATCCGCGGCTCGGGTCTGTTCGGGCACGACCGGGTCTACGCGCTCACCGACGCGACCCTCGCCATCGCGAAAGGCGAAACCGTCGGTGTGGTCGGGGAATCCGGCTGCGGAAAGTCCACTTTGGCCAAAGTGCTGGTCGGACTTCAGAAGCCGACTTCCGGTACGGTCCGTTACGCGGGCCAGCCGCTTTCCGCATTGCGTCCGGCCGAGTTGGGCCGCACGGTCGGGATGATCTTCCAGGATCCGTCGACCGCGCTGAACCGGCGGCTGCCCGTCGCGAAGATCCTCCGCGATCCCCTCGACGTGCATCAGGTTGGCACGGTTGGCGAACGCGCCGAACGGGTCCGGGAGCTGATGAGCCTTGTCGGGCTCCCGTCCAGTGTGGCCGATGCGCTGCCTTCTCAGCTGTCCGGCGGACAGCGGCAGCGCGTGGCGATCGCCCGCGCGCTCGCGCTGCGGCCGGCGTTGCTGGTGGCCGACGAGCCGACGTCCGCTTTGGACGTTTCGGTGCGAGCGCAGATCCTGAACCTGTTGCTGGAACTGCGCGAACAGCTCGAACTCGCGATGGTGTTCGTGTCGCACGACATCCAGACCGTGCGCCGGATGAGCGACCGCATCGTGACGATGTACCTCGGCCGGATCGTCGAACAGGCCCCGGCCGCCGAACTGCCGGACCACGCGCACCACCCGTACACCCGCGCGCTGTTCTCCGCGACGCCGAGCCTGCTGCACCCAGTGGAGCCGATTGTCCTCAGCGGACCGGTGCCGTCGGCGACCGCGCCGCCGCCCGGCTGCCCGTTCCACACGCGCTGCCCGAAAGCCACCGACGAATGCTCACTGGCCTTGCCACCGCAGTCCGGGCCGGACGAGCACACCTATCGCTGCATCCACCCAGAAATCGGAGTGACTGCCTCATGACTGCGCCCAAGTTCGCCGGCATCATCCCGCCGCTGTGCACGCCGTTCCACGACGACTTCACCGTGGACACCGCGTCGCTGCGGCGGCACATCGAATTCCAGCTCGACGCCGGCGTGCACGGGATCTTCGTGCTCGGTTCGTCCAGCGAGGTCGCCTTCCTGCCCGACGACCAGCGGCGGATCACCGTCGAAACCGCGGTCGACCAGGTCGCCGGCCGGGTCCCGGTGCTCGCCGGCTGTATCGACATGACGACCCTGCGCGTCGCGGAGCACGTCAAGACCGCCGAAGCGGCCGGCGCGGACGCGATCGTGGTGACCGCGCCGTACTACACCCGCACGCACGTCGCGGAAATCGACCGGCATTTCCGGCTGTTGCACGAGCGGACGTCGCTGCCGATTTTCGCCTACGACATCCCGATGGCCGTGCACACGAAGCTCGACCGCGACATGGTGCTGAACCTGGCCGCGGACGGCGTCTTGGCCGGGCTCAAGGATTCCAGCGGCGACGAGGCCGGGTTCCGGCTGGTGCTGCAGCAGCGCCGCGAGCGCGGACTGGAGCACTTCGCCGTGTTCACCGGCTCCGAACTGCTCGTGGACGCCGCGCTCGCGCAGGGCGCGGATGGCGCGGTGCCGGGGCTCGGGAACGTCGACCCGGTCGGCTATGTGCTGATCTACGACCACTTCCGCGGCGGGAACCCGCAGGCCGCGCGCCGCGAGCAGGAACGGCTGCTGACGCTGTTCAGCATCACCGATGTGGCGCCGCCGAACCGGATGGGCCGCGGTTCGGCCGCGCTCGGCGCGTTCAAGGCGTCGATGAAGATGCGCGGATTTATCGACAACGCGGTGATGGCGCCGCCGCAACTCCCCCTCAATGACGACGAACTGCTGCAGATCAAGGGAAAGCTAGCGGAAGCGGGTCTCCTCTGATGGATCGGCTGTACTACGGCGGGGATTACAACCCCGAGCATTGGTCGCCCGACGTGCGGGCGGAAGATCTGAAACTGATGGCCGAGGCGTCGGTTTCGATGGTGACTGTCGGGATTTTCTCCTGGGCACAGGTCGAACCGCGACCCGGAGACTTCGATTTCGGCTGGTTCGACACGGTGATGGACAACCTCGCCGACGGCGGGGTCCGGGCCTGTCTCGCCACTATGACGGCGTCGCCGCCGCCGTGGCTTTCGCATCAATATCCGGAAATCCTGCCGGTGCGCGCGGACGGCACCCGGCTGTCCGCCGGTGCGCGGCAACAGTTCTGCCCGTCCAGCCCGGTATTCCGCGAGCACGCCGCACGCTTGGTGGAACAGGTCGCCACTCGGTACGCCGCGCATCCGGCGCTGGAAATGTGGCACATCGGCAACGAATTCGGCTGCCACATCCGCGCCTGCTACTGCGATGAGTCCGCTGTGGACTTCCGGCGCTGGCTCGTCGAGCGCTACGGCAGCATCGAGGCGTTGAACGAAGCCTGGAGCACCACTTTCTGGTCGCAGCGGTATTCCGATTTCGCCGAGGTGCAGCCGCCGCGCGTCGCGCCGACCTTCCCGAACCCGGCGCAGCAGCTGGACTTCCACCGGTTCTCCTCCGACGCGTCGCTCGGCTGCTACCTCAACGAGCGCGAGGTGCTCGCCCGCATCACCCCTGATGTCCCGGTGACGACGAACTTCGTCGGCCGCGTGCAGAAGTCGCTCGACTGGCACCGGTGGGTGCCGCACGAGGACGTGGTGAGCCTCGACTCCTATCCCGACCCGCACGATCCGCGTTCGCACGTGGAGGCGGCGTTCGCCTACGACCTCGTCCGGTCCCTTAAGGACGGTCAACCGTGGCTGCTCCTCGAACAAGCTCCGAGCGCGGTGAACTGGCGCACTCGCAACGGCCCGAAGCCGCCGGGAACGATGCGGCTGGACAGCTGGCAGGCGGTCGCCCGCGGCGCCGACGCGGTGCTGTTCTTCCAGTGGCGGCAGACCTCGGGCGGTGCGGAGAAGTTCCACTCCGCGATGGTGCCGCACGGCGGCCCGGAAACCCGCACCTTCCAGAGTGTCCGCGACCTCGGCCAGGAACTGGCCACGATGCAGCAGCTCGCCGGAGCCAGGGTGCGGGCCGACGTCGCCTTCCTGCACGACTGGAACAACTGGTGGGCGCTGGAGCTGAACTCGCATCCCTCGGATGACCTCGACCAGCTCGAAACACACCTCGCGCACTACGCACCGCTGTTCGACGCGAACGTGACCTGCGACGTCCTGCACCCGGCGAAGGACCTTTCCGGGTACAAGCTCGTCGTCGTGCCCAATCTGTACCTGATGGACAGTGTGGTCGCGGCCAATCTCCGCTCCTATGTGGAGGGTGGCGGGCATCTGGTGGTGTCATTCTTCTCCGGTATCGCCGACGAGAACGACCGGGTGTACACCGGCGGCTATCCCGCTCCGCTGCGCGACATCCTCGGCCTGTGCGTCGACGAATTCTGGCCGCTGCCCGAAGGCGGTTCCACGACGCTGGACCTCGACGGTACGACCGTCGGCGCGACGATCTGGTCCGAATGGATCGAAACCGAGGGCGCGGACGTCGTCGCCACCTTCGCCGAAGGCCCGCTGGCCGGTCGGCCCGCAGTTACGCGGCACGAGTTCGGCTCAGGCGTCGCGTGGTACCTCGGCACCCGGCCGGAAGCGGACGTCATGCGCACGCTCTTCGACCGGATCACCGCGGACGCCGGAGTTTCGCCCGTGCTGCCCGGTTTGCCAGAGGGCGTCCAGGCGATCGTGCGACACGGTGCGGACGACTATCTGTTCCTGCTCAACCACAACGCCGAAGCCGTCACTGTTTCCCTGCCTTCGCCCGGTACGGATTTGCTCACCGATCCCGCTCAGCCATCGTCCGAAGTGGAATTGGCCGCGCACGGCGTGGCCGTCCTTTCCGGACAGTTCGGAACGGAGACCAGATGAGAACCGCCCTTCGCGTGGTGCTGGCGTTCGTGCTGCTGGCTTTCCTCGCGCCGGCTTCAGCGCAAGCCGCCCCGCAGTTCGATCAGAAAGCACTTTTCAACCCGCACCAGGAAACCGGCTACGCTTGCTTCCGCATCCCGGCCATCGTCCGCAGCACGCACGGCACGCTGCTGGCCTTCGCCGAGGGCCGCAAGGACAACTGCGGCGACACCGGGGACATCGACCTGGTGCTGAAGCGTTCGACCGACGGCGGCACCACCTGGTCGCCGCTGCAGGTGGTGAACTACGGCGGCGGGGACACCCACGGCAATCCCGTGCCCATTGTGGACGCCAAGACCGGCCGGATCGTCCTGATCACCACGTACAACAAGGGCCGCACCGACGACAAGGGCTGCTCCGTGCCGTGCCCGCGCACGCCGCACTCGCAGTACAGCACCGACGACGGCCGCACCTGGTCTACGCCGGTCGACATCAGCGCGCAAGCGAAGCTGCCGGCTTGGGACTCCTGGTACGCCTCGGGTCCGGTGCACGGCATCCAGCTCCAGCACGGCCGTCACGTGGGACGGCTCGTCTTCGGGGTGAACGCCGAACGCAGTGACGGCACCAATTCCGTCGAAAACTACGCCGGTCTCATCTACAGCGACGACGGCGGCTCCACCTGGCACGTCGGCGCTGTCGACAACTACCTGCATCCCGTGGGCGGCACCTTCACGCAAAAGCCGTCGGAAGTCAGCGTCGTCGAACTGCCGGACGGCACCATTTACGCGGGCGGTCGCGAACAAAGCGGCACCGATATCGGCAACCGCGACTACGCACTGAGCCGCGACGGCGGCGAGACGTTCTCCCAGCGCTTCACCACGATTCCCGACCTCGTGACGCCGATGGTTCAGGGTTCGCTGCTGCGCCTCGACCGTCCTGGCGGGAAGCGGATCCTGTTCGCCTCGCCCGCGGACACCGACCGGCGGCGCTGGATGACCATCCGTTCGTCCTATGACGACGGTCGCACCTGGGAAAACGCCGACCAGGGCACGCGGATCACGACGGACTGGTCGGGCTACTCCGACCTGGTCCAGCTGAGCGGCCCGCAGGACAAGAACGCGAAGATCGGCCTGATGTACGAGGGCGGCGCGGTGGACGCCCGCGACGAGATCCGCTTCGCCCGCTTCGACGAGAACTACCTCGGCTGGAAGCGCTCGCCCGGAGTGTCCACTCCGGACGTCGCAAGTGGACAGCCCGCGCGCGTGCTCGGCGATGCCAGCACTGTCGCCGGCAAATTCGGCAAGGCTGTGGAGCTGAAGAACGGCTTCGTGCGCGTCCCGTACTCGCCAGCGCAATTGGTCGGCTCCGGCGATTTCACCTTCTCCACTTGGGTCAAATACGGTTCTTCAAAGGACCCGCAACCCATCCTGTGGCTGGGCGGAATGGGCTCGACCGCGCCGCAGCTGTGGCTCCGCGCCGAACCCGCGGCACACCGTCTGATCGCGATGATGACCACCGCTGCCGGAAGCAAGTCGGTGACCACGCAATCGGCGTACGACGATCAGAAGTGGCACCACGTGGCGCTCCAGCGATCGGGCGGCCAACTCCGCATCCTGGTCGACGGCGCGATGGCGGCGTCCGGTCCGGACTCCCCCGGTTCGGTCACCCAGACCGTCTCGTTCCAGCTGTGGCTCGGCGAACGGCTGGACGGCATGCAGCACCTGACCGGCGCGCTGGACGACGCGCGCCTCTACCGTCGCGCTCTGTCCACTGCGGAACTGACCACTGTCCGCGCCGGGAAGCCGGTATCGGGAGCGGTCATGGAACTTCCCTTCGACCGGTAACGCACCCGCTGAAGCCGGGCGGTCGCCGCCCGGCTTCAGCCGTGCAACGCGAGGTACGGCGCGATCCCGACCAGCACCGCGATGAGAGCGGCCTTCAGCGTCTTGGTCGGCAACGCGTGCGCGATCCGCCAGCCGATCAGCACGCCCGCCAGCTCAGGGATCCCGACGATCGCCGCCAGCCGCCAGTCGACCGCTCCGTGCAGGACGTAGCCGAGCGTCCCGACGCTGGCGATCACCACCGACTGCACCTGCGCCGCGGCGAGCGCCCCCAGCACCGGCATTCCGGCGACGACCAGCAACGGCACCGCGAGCATCGGCCCGCCGACCCCGACCAGCCCCGCCACCACCGCGACTCCCGCCCCGATCGCTCCCGCGACCGGCAGCCCGACGGCCCGCTCCCGTCCCTTCAACCCGACGAACACCGCCACGACGAGCGCGAACCCGCCGAGCACAATTCCAAAGGCCTTTGCGGACACCCAGGAATTGAGCAACACCCCGAGCGGTGTTCCCGCCACCGCGACCGCGGCGAGGACTCCGGCGATCTTCCGGGTTTCGGGCTCGCGCAACTGTCCGGAATGGACGAAGGCGGCGCTGCCGAGGATCCCGGTGGCCACGTGCGTGACGATCGCCGTTCCCGCGACCTGCGCCGGGGTGAGCGAGGTGAAGACGAACAGTCCCACGGTCGCGAGCACCCCGCCCGGTCCGACCGCGGTGATGCCGATCCCGGCCAGCAATCCGGTGACGATGAGTGCGGGGATCATTTCTGCTGCCTCCGGAAGTCGTTCTCTCGTCTGCGCGCCGCTCCGAGGGCGCGCACCACAAAGCAGGCCGTGCGTTGTCCGCCGCCTGCCAATCTCAGCGCACCGCTCCACGCTGCAAAGTCGCCCGCAATGTCAACCGATCCGCCCGCACATGCAGCCACTCCGCGTCCACCGGCCGCCCGTCCGGCAACCGCGTCAACCGGTCCAGCGCGAAAACCGCCGTCCCCGGCGCGATCTCCAGCAACGCCGCCGTATCCGGCCCAGCCGACACCGCGTGCACCTCCACCTCCGCCCGCCCCAGCCGGATGCCGTTCGTCTCCTCCAGCAACGCGAACAGATCCCGGTGCGCCAAATCCTTCCCCAGCAACGGAATCCCCAGATCCGGCACCAAATACGTCGAGTCGAGCGACAACGGCGCCCCGCCCAGCCGCCGGACCCGCTCCAGGTGCACGACCTTCTCCCCCGCCGCCAGGCCGAGGCGTTCCGCCACCGCGGGCGGCGCGGCGACCGTCTCGGCGGTGCGCACCTCGTTCACGACCTCGCCGTGCCCTTCGAGCGCTTCCGCCAGCCCGGCCAACCGGTCCAGGCCGTGCCCGTACTTCGGGCGCACCACCAGCGTCCCGACGCCCTGACGGCGTTCGACGAGCCCTTCGTCCCGCAGCAAACCCAGCGCTTCCCGCACGACGTTCCGCGACGCGCCGAACCACTCGCCCAACGCGCGCTCGCTCGGCAGCAGCTCGCCGACCTCGCCCGCGACGATCCGCTGCCGCAGGCCGTCGGCCACCTGCCGGGCCCGTTCCGCCCTCCGCTGCGTAGTCACCACGTCGGCGACGCTACCTGGATTTTGATTACGCCGAGGTTACGCCACCCACATTGACCTGCGGAAACGCCGTGAGCAGCAGCAACAGCGCCCCCGTCGGCGCGTTCCGCCACCGCGAGCTGGTGGCACCGGCGCGCGAGTTCCGGCAAGGTCGGAACAGGGAGGGGATCATGACCGTCTTCGGAGTCCGGCTCGATTCGGGGTTCAACGGCACCGCGGTCGGCGAGGGCGATCCCGCGCGGCTGATCGCCGAGGCGCAGGAGGCCGATCGCGCCGGGCTGGACGTCGTCACGGTGACCGATCATCCGTATCACGCGAAGCATCTCGACGCGTACGCCACGCTCGGCTTCGTCCTCGGCGCGACGTCCAGGATCAGCGGCGCGGTCACCGTGACCAACCTGCCGGTCCGCCCGGTGCCCGTGCTGGCCCGGACGGTCAGCGCGTTGTCCGAGCTGTCCGGCGGCCGCGTCCGGCTCGGCGTCGGCGCGGGGGCGTTGTGGGATCAGATCGAGGCGTTCGGCGTCGAACGCCGCACTCCGGCCGAGGCGGTTCGGCTGTTCTCCGAAGGCATCACGCTGCTGCGCGCGCTCACCGGCGGCGGCACGGAACCGGTCACCTTCGACGGCGAATTCCACCGCGTCGCCGGCGTGCTGCCCTCCGCCGCTCCGACACCGCCGATCTGGACCGGCTCGATCGGCCCCGCCTCGCTCGCCGTGACCGGACGGCTCGCCGACGGCTGGTTTCCCGCCGTCGCCCAGGATTGGCGCAGCGAAACGGTCGCGAAGTCCCGTCCGCTCATCGACCGGGCCGCCGTCGAGACGGGTCGCGATCCGGCGGCGATTTCCACTCTCTACAACGTCTTCGGCACGATCAGCGGCGGTGCCGCCCCGCTCTCCCGAGGCACCGGCGAACACGGGATGGGCGTGCTCGCCGGGTCACCGCGGTCCTGGATCGACGAACTGGCCGAGGCGAGCGAAGAGCACGGTGCGGACGGGTTCGTGTTTTTCCCGAACGTCGGCACCGTTGCTGAGCGGGAAGAATCCCGGCAGCGGTGGTTGCACGAGGTCGTGCCGGGTGTCCGTGCGGCGATCGGACACTGACGCCGTCGTCAGCGGATCAGAGTCTCCGGCACACGGAGATCCTCATGCGCGTAGAGCGCGTTCACGGCTGAGAGATCGTCGCTGGCGCATACATCGGCGAGGTTGTCGAGCAAGGCGTCGTAATCCGCGCCGGTCTTCCCGGCATAGGCGTCGGTCATGCGCCCCCACTCGTCCCACGGAAGGGTTTCGACCTTGTTCAACGCGGCGAGGTCCTTCACCGCGTTGCCCCGAATCTCCGCCGGTGGTCGACTCCCTGCCCGGGCTGGAGATAGGTGGCGAAGCCGCATCGGACGCGCGCGGCGATAGCGCAGAACTCAGCACGGCGAAGTGCCGACAGGTCCCGACCACGCGCTTCTCAGGTACGCGAGCAGTGGTCAACGGCACCGGATCCAGTACGAGCAACCGGCGGACCAGTGAACTCGCTGGCCGGATCTGGTTCTCGGCGAAGCGATCGCCGGGCAGGCCTAGCGCGTCCGCGTCGGCAGGCTGGACGACCAGGTCGTGGACCGGCGTGCAGATGCCCACGGGATCAGCGGCCAGCGACTCGAACGCGAGCTGATCCACGCCATCCAGGCTGGTGAACGGCCCAGGAGACGCATAGCCGACGACCTCTGCCACAACACCGATCCTAGCCAGCCCTCATTCTGGCGCACGCGATCGCCAGAATCCCTCACGGACCTTTCAGCAAATGCTTCCCAGGCTCGACGTCCAGCCCCACCACATCCCGTACTCGGCGAGGTTTCCCGCGTCGTTCAGGTGCACGTTGTCCGCCAGCCACGGGCTCGGGTTGGGCAGATTCGCCGACCCGGCGGGCGGGATGTACTGCCGCAGATCGACCAGCGCGGTGCCCTTCTCGACCGCCGTCTGATAGATCGACGTCGCGTACTGCGACCAGAAGTACTTCTGCGTCTGGCCGCCCCACTGGTTGGGCGTCCACTTGAGCTCGGCGTAGATCGAGAGCAGGATGTCGACCCCGGGCCGCGCGGCGCGGATGTTGTCGATGACCTTCCCGAGGTTCGCCTTGAATACCGCCGGGTCGGCCTGCGAGATCAGTTCGTTGCCGCCGAGGTCGACGAGGACCAGGTCGGGCTGGCGTTGCGTGATGTCGGCGAGCGCGCCGGTCGTGTCGGGCCAGCGGCCGCCGGGGAGGTAGTCGGTGGCCATCGCGCCGTTGTGCGCGTAGTTCTTCGTCGTGGTGTTCCACTGCGCGCGGAGGTCGTTGGCGATTTTCGTGGTCCAGCCGTAGGTCGTCGGCGCGTAAGTGTCCGTAGTGGACTGGTAACCCGTGGTGCCGTAGCCGGTGTCGGCCGACGTGCCGAGGATCGCGACCTGCTCCTTTTTGGTGCACCAGGTGCTGGTCTGGCCGGCGTCGGCGGTGACGGCGGGGGACATCGCGATGCCGAGGCCGACCAGGGTCAGCAACGCCGCGACACGGGCTTTAAGCATGGGGACCGGGCCTTTCCGGAAGTGATGATCTGCGGATGTGTCGCCGGGAAGGCCCCGCGCGTTACCGCTGTGCGGAAACAGAAACCGGGATGCGGGGAGCGTCACGGTTCTGGCAGTCTCGGAGAGGTGAAGATCCTGTTCGCGTCCGCGCCCGGGTACGGGCTCACGCTTCCGCTGATCCCGGTGGTCTGGGCCGCCCGCGCCGCCGGACACGACGTGCTGCTGGCCACCACTGCGGAGATCGCCGAGGTGTCCGCGCGCGCCGGGCTGCCGGTCGCCGACGTCTTCCCCGGCCGAGACATCTGGGCCGACCTGATGGCCACCGTCAAGGGCGGCGCCGCGCCGGATCCGGACGAACCCGAGGAGTACCGGATCGCGCGGCAGCACCAGGGTCCGTTCGGGCTCTTCACCGCCGCCATGACCGAGGGCACGATCGAAGCCGGCCGGGCGTTCGGCGCGGAACTGGTCGTCTACCCGTCCGACCACGGGGCCGGCGCGCTCGCCGCGGTCGCGCTCGGCGTGCCCGCGCTCGAGGTCGGCAACCGGATCTCCTGGTCGGCCCGGGACCTCTCGTGGCGCACCGAGCACCACGACTTCCTGGACGGCGAACTCGCCACGCTGATGCGCGAGAAGCTCGGCATCGGCGACGCTCCGCCGAACGTCCTCGCCCGGATCGACCCGCGCGCGCCGAGCATGGGCGGCCTGCGCGCGGACGAGGAGCACGCCGACGAACGCGACGGCGCGCCTTGGTGGCCGATGCAGTTCGTGCCGTACAACGGCGGGTCGGTGGTGCCGGAGTGGGCGCTGCGGAAGCCGGAGCGGCCCCGGGTGGCGGTCACGCTGGGCACTGTCGTGCCGGCGATGGCGGGGATCAGCAGCCTGAAGGTGGTGCTGGACGCGCTCGGCGGGATGGACGTCGAGGTCATTCTCGCGGCGGGCACCGCTGATGTGAGCGAACTGGGCGAGCTTCCGGAGAACGTCAGGTCGGTGGGGTATTTGCCGCTGTCGGTGTTCCTGCCGGGGTGTTCGGCGATTGTGCATCACGGCGGGTCCGGGACGACGGCCGCGCCGTTGTTCTACGGGGTGCCGCAACTGGTGCTGCCCAGTTTCGCGGACAATCCGATGTCGGCGGAGCGGGTGGTCGAGCGGGGCGTCGGCCTGAGCCACGATCCGGCCACTGTGGACGCTGAGACGATCCGGAAACTGGTGCGGCAACTGCTCGAAGAGGATGCGTTCTCCTCGGCCGCGGCTGAGGTGCGCGCGGAAATCGCCGGACAGGCGAGCCCTTCCGACGTCATCGCGCGCGCCGTCGCCGCGTTGGGCTGAACCGAGTTCGTCACCGCGGGCCGGGCGCGGTGTACCGGGCCCGGCCGAAGCCCAGGATCAGGTAGCCGATGATCGAGAACACGAACAGGCCGAAGAACCCGAAGACGCCGCTCTTGCCGAACGCCCTGGCGATGTCGAGCGACACGACGATGACGACCACGAGGTTGACCAGCGGCACCAGCAGCAGGAGCAGCCACCACCCGGAACGGCCCGCGACCTTCAGCCAGACGTAGACGTTGTAGATCGGGATGATCGCCGCCCACCCGGGGTATCCGGCCTTGGCGAAGACCCGCCACAGCGCGACGATGGCGAGGACTGTGACCACCAATCCGGCAGAACTGAAGCCGAGTGCCGGGTTGAACGAGGTCTCGTGGTTCACGGTGCGGGAGTCCTTTTCGCAGTGCCTGCCGGATGCGCGACTTTAACGTCGCGGGGCCGGCACAGCAGAACGAACTCGGGCCGTGCTTCATTCATTGACCGAATGTGCCTGGCAACCGGGACGACAGGGCAGCGAGCCCCATCGACACCCGTCGGCTAGATCGCGGTTTCTCCCTTGCCCAGCACGACAATCCCGAAATCGCTCACGTGGTAGTGCCCACGGTCCCGAGCCAGATCCACCCCGATGTGCGCACCCGGCGGCACAACGACGTTCTTGTCCAGGATCGCGCGCCGCACCACCGCACCTCGGCCGACTCGCGCACCGTCCAGCAGCACCGAACCCTGCACCACCGCGCCGTTCTCCACGAAAACATCCGGCGACAGCACCGAATCCACCACCTGCGCACCGGAAATTATGCAGCCGTTGCTGACGATCGACTGGGTCGCCGTGCCGCCCTCCACGAACTTCGCCGCCGCGCGCTGGCCGGGATGGGCCAGGATCGGCCATTTCCGGTTGTACAGGTTGAAAATCGGCTGCGTCGAAATCAGGTCCGTGTGCGCGTCGTAATAGCTGTCGATCGTTCCGACGTCACGCCAGTAGCCGTGGTCCCGGCCCGTTTCGCCGGGCACCTCATTGCCGTTGAAGTCGTAAACCGCGGCCTCGGATTTTTCCACCAGCGCCGGGATGATGTCGCGGCCCATGTCGTGTTTGGACGCCGGGTTCTTGGCGTCCGCGTGCAGCGCGTCGAGCATCACCTGCGTCGTGAAGACGTAATTGCCCATCGACACATACGATTCGTCCGGCGAATCCGGCAGGCCCGGCGGGTCCTCGGGCTTCTCCAGGAACGCGTCGATCTTCGTCCCGTCCTCGGTGCTGATCACGCCGAACGAACGGGCCTCCGCGCGCGGCACCCGGATTCCGGCCACCGTCACGCCCGCGCCGGACGCGATGTGCGCGTCGATCATCTGCCGCGGGTCCATCCGGTAGATGTTGTCCGCGCCGAACACCGCGATGTACGCGGGCGATTCGTCGTGCACCAGGTTCAAGCTCTGGTGGATGGCGTCCGCGCTGCCCTGGAACCAGCGCGGGCCGAGCCGCTGCTGCGCGGGCACCGGCGTGACGTACTCGCCGGTCAGCGACGACAGCCGCCACGTCGTCGAAATATGGCGGTCCAGCGAATGCGATTTGTACTGCGTCAGCACGCAGATCCGGCGGATCCCGCCGTGCACCAGATTGGACAGCACGAAGTCGATCAGCCGGTGCACGCCGCCGAACGGGACCGCGGGTTTCGCGCGGTCGGTGGTCAGCGGCATCAGCCGTTTACCCTCGCCCCCGGCGAGGACGATCCCCAGCACATCGGATCCGTCGATCACGAAACCCTCCCGCACGCCTCGTAAACCCCGACCGTCGCGGCGGCGATCGCTGCCCAGCCGAACTCTCCCACCGCGCGGTCCCGTCCGGCGAGGCCCAGCCGGGTGGCTCGCTCTCGGTCGGCGGCGAGGTCGTTGATCCCGCGCGCGAGCCCGGCCTCGAAAGCGCCGGGCTCGGTCTCGTCGTAATGCACCAGCACCCCGGTCTCGCCGTCGGCGACCACCTCCGGGATGCCGCCGACGTCGCTGGCCACCACCGCGGTGCCGCACGCCATCGCCTCCAGGTTCACGATGCCGAGCGGCTCGTAAACCGACGGGCACACGAACACCAGCGCGTGCGTCAGCAACTGGACGACTTCGGCGCGCGGCAGCATTTCCGGGATCCAGTGCACGCCGGACCGCTTTTCCTGCAGGTCCGCGACCAGCCCGCGGAACTCGGCGTCCAGCTCCGGCGTGTCCGCGCCGCCCGCGCACAGGATCAGCTGCACGTCCTCGTCCAAAGCCGCCCCGGCGCGCACGAGATGCGGCACGCCTTTCTGCCGCGTGATCCGCCCGACGAACAACGCGTACGGCCGGTTCGGATCGATGCCGTGCTTCTCGAGCACGTCGGTGCCGGGATCAGGTTGGTACAGCTCGGTGTCGATGCCGTTGCGCACCACGTGCACCCGCGCCGGATCGACGTTCGGGTACGCGGCGAGCACGTCGCGCCGCATGCCGGAGCTGACCGCGATGATCGCGTCCGCCGCCTCGTACGCATCGCGTTCGATCCACGACGACACGCGGTAGCCGCCGCCGAGCTGCTCGGCCTTCCACGGCCGCAGCGGTTCGAGCGAATGCGCGGTGATGACATGCGGAATGCCGTGCGCGAGCTTCGCCAGATGGCCGCCGAGGTTCGCGTACCAGGTATGGCTGTGCGCGAGATCGTGGCCGGCGAGCGCGTCGGCCATCGAGACCGCGATGTCCATCGTGGCGAACGCGGGCTGGGCGTAACCGTGCGCGTCGCGATGCCCGTGCGCGCCGTCCGGGCGGTCCGGGCCCCAGCAGTGCACGTCCAGGTCGACCAGCGACCGCAGTTCCCTTGCCAGGAACTCGACGTGCACCCCCGCTCCCCCGTACACGTCCGGCGGATACTCCCGGGTGAGCAGGCCGACCTTCATGCGTCGACCCTAGACGGCCCCACCGGCCGCACGCAGTACGGAAAGCGGGCGAATCCGGTTCGCCGTTCAGTGTTCGCGCAGTCCCACCACGACCGTTGCGCCGAGTTCGTCATCCTCTTCGACGGACGCGGCCAGCCCCGCCCGGCGTACCTCGGCGACAGCGGCGGCGGATTGGCGTTCGCTGGCCTCGAAAAGCACGTGCCCGCCCGGCGCGAGCCACGCCGGAGCCTCGGCGACGACGCGACGGAGCACGTCGAGACCGTCGGCTCCCCCGTCGAGCGCGACGCGGGGTTCGTGGTCGCGCGCCTCGGGCGGCATGAGCGCGACGTCGTCGGTCGGGACGTACGGGACGTTCGCGATCAGCACGTCCACGCGCCCGCGCAAACTAGCCGGAAGCGGGGCGTAGAGATCGCCTTGGTAGACCTCACCAGGCACGTTCTGCCGAGCGCAGTCGACCGCGGCGGGCTCGACGTCGGCGGCGTACAGCTCGATCCCGGGCAGCTCAGCCGCGACCGTTGCGCCCAGTGCACCGGAACCACAGCACAGATCGAGCACCGCTGCTTTATCGTGCGCGAATCCGACGGCCAGCCGCACCAGCAGTTCGGTGCGGTGCCGGGGCACGAAGACGCCCGGCGCGACGACGAACCGGCGACCGGCGAACTCCGCCCAGCCGAGGACGTACTCCAGCGGTTCCCCGGCGACCCTCCGCTCGACCATCCCGGCTAGATCGCCCGATTGGCCCAGCAGAAGCCGGGCCTCGTCCTCGGCGAAGACACATCCGGCGGCCCGCAAGCGCGCGACGACCTCGACGAAATCCACTGTGCCTCCACCTGGTCGGAGCCTCGTGCGTGGTTATGCCGGTTAGAACCGGCACTGCCACTCACGGCCACTCACGAGCCTTACGGCACCACGACGACGGGCCAGGTCGCGGCGCGCACGAGCCGGTTCCCGACCGAGCCGACGAGCCGGTGCCCGCCCTGTTCGGACGCGCCGACCACGACCATGTCCGCGTTCACCTCCTGCGCGGCCTGGCGCAGTTCGGGGAACGTCTCGCCGCGACGGACCACGAACGTGACCGGCACCTGCAGGTCGGCCGCCCGGTCGCGCAGTTCCGCACGCAGCTGCTCGATCTCCTCCTCGAAGGTCTGCTGCTGCACGTCGACGACCGCGGCCGCGGCGAGCCCGGTCCACACCGTCGGGGCCGCCACGTACACGACGACCAGCCGCGCGCGCTGCCTCCGGGCGAGACCGCCGCCGTAAGCCGTCGCCCGCAGCCCGGTCGGCGACGTGTCCGCGCCGACCAGGATCACGCGCGGTCCGTCGGTGCCCCGTTCGTACGGGCCCGGGTCCCAGCTGGGTCCGTATTCCTCGACCAGTTGCTCCACCCGGCCCATTATGTCCGTGGCGCCGGAACCCGCCGGGCCGCGCCCGTCGCCGGCGCGGAAAACGCCGCAAGAAAATTCCCACCTGGTTGGATTTCCGGTCTTTCGGAGTACCCCAGGCCTCTCGTGCCTGGTAGCGTCCCCGCAACCTGAACACACGCGTCCGGAAAGGACCGGGGAGCCCACACGCGTGCGGCGGCGAGGCGGATCGCGATGCGAGACGATGTAGTCGAGGCGAGTGCGGTGGTCGGGCACTCGCCCGACCAGGTGTGGCAGATCGTCGGCACCCCCGAGCTCTACCCGAGGTTCGTCCCGGCGATCAGCTGGTGCGAGGTCACCGTGCCCGCCGAACGCGGCCGCGGCCCGCATTGCCTGATCCGGCTGGCCCCGGACCGGGAAACCATGACCGAGGGCACCATCCACGCGGCGGTGTACCGGCCGGGCGAGCACGTCGTCTGGTGCGGGCTGCCGGACGAGCGGACGTGGGTGTCGGTCGAACTGCGCCCGGTCCCGCGCGGCGGCACCGAGATCGTGCTGCGGATGATGCTCCCGTCGCTGCCGCCGGAACACTCCGGCCTGCTTGCCCGCGGCACGGTGAAAGGCCTGCTCAAGCAGCTGTCGAAGCGGATCGGGCAGCAGCTGTCCGGCCTGCCCGGCGACCCGCCGGAGCACGAGCCGGCGACGGCGATGCGCACGGCGAACACGCTGGTCCGCGCAGGCGTGCTGGCGGCGGGACGGCCGGACAAAATGGTCAAGCAGCTCAGTTCTTTCGCCCGCTGGGGCGCGACACTGGCCGGCGGATACCTCGCCGCGACCGCCCGCGGCGCGGACGACATCGCGGTGCACGACGAGCGCAACACGCGCACGTTCGGCGAGATCGACGAACGCAGCAACCAGCTGGCCAACGCGCTGGCCGCACTCGACGTCGAGGCCGGTTCGCGGGTCGCGCTGATGTGCCGCAACCACGCGGCGATGGTCGAGGCGTTCGTCGGCTGCAGCAAGCTCGGCGTCGACGTCGTCCTCCTCAACACCGGCCTCTCCCCCGCCGCCGTCGAAGAAGTGCTGACGCAACACCCGCCCGCAGCGGTACTGGCCGACGACGAGTTCGCGCCGATCATCGCTTCAGTGCCCGGCGAGTTCCCGCGCGTGAGCACGTGGGACGACGCCGATCAGGGCTACCGCACGCTGGACGAGCTGCTCCAGGACGCCCCGACGGCGCGCCCGAAGCCGAGCGAACGCGAGGGCCGGATCGTCGTGCTGACCTCGGGCACCACCGGGGCACCGAAGGGCGCGCGCCGTCCGACGCCGAAGGGCGTGAGCACGTCGGCGACCGTTTTGTCGCGAATCCCGTTGCGGGCCAGGGACAAGATCGCCGTGGCCGCCCCGCTGTTCCACAGCTGGGGACTGGCCGCGATGCAGCTCGGCATGGCGCTGCGGGCGGAACTGTCGCTGATCCGCCGGTTCGACGCGGAGCACACGCTGCGCACGATCGCCGAACACCGCTGCGACGCGCTGTTCGCGGTGCCGATCATGCTGCAGCGGATCCTCGACCTGCCCGAACGCGTGCGCAACCGCTACGACCTGTCGTCGCTGCGGATCGTGGCGAGCAGCGGGTCGGCGATGCCGGGCGCGTTCGTGACGTCGTTCATGGACACCTTCGGCGACGTCCTCTACAACTTCTACGGCTCCACCGAGGTTTCCTGGGCGAGCATCGCCGACCCCGCGGACCTGCGCGCCGCCCCGACGTCCGCCGGCCGCTGCCCGCCCGGCACCCAGGTGGCGATCCTGGACGAGGACCGCCGCCCGGTCCCGCCCGGCGACGAGGGCCAGATCTTCGTCGGCAACGACATGCTCTTCGACGGCTACACCAACGGTTCCAGCGTCCCGCGCGCCCACGACCTGATGGCCACCGGAGACGTCGGCTACCAGGATGCCTCGGGCCGGCTGTTCGTGACCGGCCGGGCCGACGAGATGATCGTGTCCGGCGGCGAGAACGTGTTCCCGCGTCCGGTGGAGGAAGCTTTGGCCGCGCTGCCCGGCGTTTCCGACGCGGCCGTGGTCGGGGTTCCCGACGACGAATTCGGCCAACGGCTCGCCGCGTACGTCGTGCTCCGCCACGGCGCCCGCATGCACGCCGAAGACGTCCGGCACTACATCCACCAGAAACTCGCCCGGTTCGCCGTGCCCCGCGACGTCTACTTCGTACCCGAACTCCCCCGCAACGCCACCGGAAAAATCGTCAAACGCCTCCTCAACGACGACCTCTGGCCCATCACCCAAGGCTGAACCGTCACAACCGCGCCAGCTGCCCCTGCGGCCCGGGGCTCGACGCGGCGGCGGTGACGCTGAACCGGCCCGGTCCGAAGGTCTCTTCGCCGGTCGGGCCGGACGAGATCTGCCGGATGCTCGCGCTCAGATCCGCCTCGACCCCGCCGGGCAGCTTCAACCGGATCAAGAACGGCAGCACCAATCCCACGACCATCAGCCCGACGAGCACCGGCGTGAGCGTCGTCAGCATGACGCCGGTGATCTTGTCCGACAAGAAGAACGCGACCCACAACGCGATCAGCGCGGCGATCCCGACGACCACCACGATGACGCTGCCCGCCGTGCTGCTCCGGGTGATCCGCAGGCTTTCCTCCATGATCTGCAGGCTGCGCTGCGCCTCGACGTTCCCCGGATCGAGTTTCACGCACCGGCGCAGATCGCGGATCGCCTTGCGCCGCTGCATCGGCTTCGCGGGAAAGTCCCCGGCGGACTCAGCCAGCTTGTACCGCGCGACGGCGGCGACGAAATACGGTTCGGCTTCGTTCGAGGCAAGGGAAATCGCCTCCTGCGCACGAGCGAGCGCGTCGGCGTGGAACTGCCGTCCTTGGGTGGCGTCGCCGCGTTCGATGAGCAATTTGGCCACTGCCACCAGCAATTGCCACCGCGGCAGGTCACAGTCGTCGCGGCGCAACGCTTGCTGCAGCACGTCCTCGCCCTCGACGAAATCCCCCGCCGACCGCATCAGCGCGACCGCGAGCCCGAGACTCGCGCTTCCGTTCGCCGGATCGATCTGCCGCGCCTGCCGGAAATGCCGCGCGGCACTGGCGCTCGGTTTGCCCGCCGGATCGTCGATTCCCCGCTGCAGATGGAGATACCCGAGTTCGACGTGCGCCTGCGCGTCGAACCAATCGCGTTCCAGCGCCGCGTTGAGGTGCGCTTCCGCCTCGTCGAACCGGCCGAGCTGGGAGTAAAGCGCACCGAGATCGACGTAGCTGGCGTGATGGTGATCCAGTTCGACCGCACGGCGGAAATGCTGCTCCGCCTGAGCGAACTGCCGCCGCTGGAAATTGAGCACCCCAAGGCAAGTGTGCGCGGCGTGATACTGCTTTTCCTTCTCCAGCACGGAGAAACACAGCTTCTCAGCTTCGTCCCGACGCTGCGGCGTAGCCTGCCGAACCAGGCACCAGGCCAGACCGAACTGGTGATCAGCACTGTCCGGCTCCTTCTCGCACGCGGTGCGGAACCGTTCCTCAGCGGCGGGATAATCCCCCGCGGCGAACCGGATCCACCCCGATTGCGCCGCGGTTTCGGCCTCCTCGCCGGAATTCCGGGCATCGGCCCGCAACAACGCGAGCTGCTGGTCGGCTTCGTCAAGCCGACGGCTGTCGTGGTAAATCCAGACGAGTTCCTCGCGCAGCGACCGGCTCCACGGCATCCGTTCCAGCGCCTCGGCGACGCCCCGCTCGGCCTCGTCGAAGCGGCGCAGCGAGCGCAGCGCGGCAGATCGTCCGGTGATCGCGTCGACGAGGAACGGATCGATCCGCAGCGCCCGGTCGAACCAGCCGATGCTCTCCTCGTACTTCAGCTGTTCGTCGTGCAGCAGACCCATTTCCACGAGCAGGTCGGGCTCGTCCGGACGCCGTTCGATCGCTTCCTTCGCCGCTTCTTCAGCCTCCGGGAACCGGCGGAGACGCCGCAGCGCGGTCACCCGCCATTCCAGCGCCAGTCTGTGCAACGGATCGAGGTCGAGGGCCTGCCGGATGCTTTCCAGCGCCTCCTCGAAATGGCCCTCGTCGCCCAGCAGCAAGGCGCGTTCCACCAGCAGGTCAGGGGTATCCGGGCAGAGCGCGATCGCTTCCTTCACCGCGGCCCGCGCTTCGCCGAACCGCCGCAGCCGACGCAACGCGGTCACCCGCCATTCCAGCGCGCTGGCGTGCTTCGGGTCGACCGCCAGCACCTGGTCGTACCATTGGAGAGCTTCCTCGGCGCTGCCGTGGGTGCGGCAGAGCGCCGCCATCTGCATCAGGCCGGCGGGGTTGCCCGGCTGCCGGTCGAGGATCGTCTGTGCGCTCTCCTTCGCCTCGTCGAACCGGCGCAGCCGCAAGCACGCCACCGACAGGGCCAGCAACGCCCAGGCCCGTCCCGGATCGAGGTCCAGCGCCCGGCGGAACGCGTCCACTGCCTCCTCGAACCGGGACTGGTCGTAGCGCATCCAGCCCAGCTGCACCAGGAGGTCCGGCTCGTCCGGACGCAGCTCGATCGCCTCGTTCGCCGCCGCTTCGGCCTCCTCGAACCGCCGCAGCTGGCGCAGCGAAGCCACGCGCTCCCCCAGCGCCCGAGCGTGCGCCGGGTCGAACTCCAGCACCCGTTCGCACCACGAAAGCGCCTCGTCGAACCGGAACCGATCGGTCGCCAGCCAGGCCCGTTGCATCAGCAGTTCCGGTTCGTCCGGGCAGTGCTGGACCGCTTCCGCGAAGATCGCCTCGGCCTCGTCGTGCCGGCGCAGCGAAACCAGTGCCGACATCCGGGACCGCCAAGCCCAGGAGGACCCGGGGTCGAGGTCGGCGGCTCGCTGGAACCAGTCCAGCGCCCGGTCGTATTCGTGCTGTTCGCTGCAGACCCAGCCCCGGTGCACCAGCAGGTCCGCGTTCTCCGGACAGCGCGCGATCGCGTCCTCCGCCGCCGCTTCGGCGTCGGAATAACGGCGCAGGTCGCGCAGAGTCTCGATTTTCGACCGCAGCGCGGGCAGATGCGCGGGCTCCAGCGCCAGCGCCCGGTCGTAGCGTTCGAGAGCCTCCTCGTGCCGGAGCAAATCCCCGGCGACCCACCCGGCGAGCACCCAGCGAGCGGGGTCGTCCGGATGCTGTCCGACAGCCTCTCGCACGACCTCCTCGGCCGCTTCGAACCGCCGCAGCCCGCGGAGCGCGAACACCCGGCTCTGCAGCACGCTCAGGTCCTGCGGATCGACGGCGAACGCCCGCTCGGCCCAGCTCAGCGCCTCCTCGAAGCGGAACTGGTCCTCGGCTACCTCGCCCGCCGTCAGCAGGCCGCCCACGTCGCCCGGCAGCAGGTCGATGGCCTCCTGGGCGGCAGCCTCCGCCTCGGCGAACTTCCGCTGCTTGCACAGCAGGTCCACCTTCGACAGCAAGGTGAGTTTGTCCCGCGGTTTGACCGCCAGCAGCCGATCGGCCCAGCCCACCGCCTCCTCGAAGCGCGACTGGTCCTTGGCCAGCCAGCAGCCCTCTTTCACCAGGTCCGGGTCGTCGGGGCGGATTTCGAGCGCGTCCCGCAGGGCCGTCTCGGCTTCGCCGAACCGCTTCAGCAGCCGCAGTTTCCGCACCCGCCACCGATGAGCCACGCCGAACCGCGGAGCGATTTCCAGCGCTCGTTCGAACCAGGTCAACGCCTCCTCGTCACGCTCCCGGTAATCGGCCACCCAGCCCATCTCGGCCAGGAGCCGCGGTTCGCGGGGAAGCAGCTCCAGCGCCGCCTTGGCCGCGTCCTCCGCCTCCTCCGCCCGGTCCAGGTACCAGAGAGCGCTGATCCTCGACCGCAGAGCCCACTCGCTGCGCGGATCGACCGCCAGCGCGCGTTCGTACCAGGCCAGCGCCTCTTCGTCGCGGTCCCGCTGGTCCTCCATCCAGCCCATCGTCGTCAGCGGATCCGGCTCTCCCGGATGCCGCTCGATCGCCCGCAGGCCGGCCGCCTCCGCTTCCTCGTACCGGTTCAGCGAAGCCAGCGCCATCACTCGCCAGCGCTCCGTGTCGATGCGCCCGGGATCCGCCGCCAGCGCCTGTTCGAAGATCGGCAGCGCGCTCGCCCAATCCTCCTGATCGCAGTAAATCCGCGCCCGGGCGTGCAGGATCTCCGCGTCGTCCGGGAACCGGATCAGCCCCGCTTCGGCCGCTTCGTGCGCCTCCTCGAACCGGCGGAGCTGGCTCAACGCGGCCACCAGCCACGCCGCCGCCAGAGCCGGGGACTCCGGGCAGTTCACCGCGTGCGCGAAGGACTCCAGCGCCTCCTCCCGGCGGTACTGGATGAGCTGCACCTTCCCCAGCGCGATCCACCGCGCCGGGTCGTCCGGGAAGTCCCGCACCGCCCGGCGGCCCAGTTCCTCGGCCTCGTCCAGCTTCCAGTCGTCGCTCAGCCGGTCGATCGCCTCGGCGGTGGCCGGTTCCGTCACGGGAGTCCCTTTCCTTCGCAAAGCCCGCGCACAGCATGCCTGGTCCGGACAGGTTCTGTCTGCCGATCCGCGGTCACGGCCCGAGCGCGCGCCCGGCCGCCCGGCCCACCGCCTCCGCCACCGCGGCCAGCGGCGGCGAGTCGAGCTTCCACTGCTGCCAGTACAGCGCCACGTCCACCGCCCGGTCCGGCGCGAGATCGACCAGTTCCCGCCCGGACAACTGCAGGTCCGGCACCATTCCCCAGCCCAGCCCCGCGGCTACCGCGTCCACAAAGGACACCGAAGCCGGGATGTAGTGCCGCACCCGGCCCGGCAGCTTGCGGCGGGTCAGGCGGCGCAGAAACCGGTCCTGCAGATCGTCCTTTCGGTCGAACAGCACCGCGGGCGCGGCAGGCAGCCGATCCGCCAGCGAACCGCCGTCGAGCCAGCGCCGCACGAACTCCGCCGACGCCACCGCGCGGTACCGCATCGTGCCGAGCCGGCTGACCGTGCAACCCTGCACCGGCTGCGGCGTCGCCGTGATCGCGGCCATCACCAGCCCCTCGCGCAGCAGGGCCGCGGTGTGGTCCTGGTCGTCGCTGCGCAGGTCGAACGAGACCGGCGGTTCGGCAGGCACCTCTTCGAGCGCGGACAGGAACCAGGTGGCCAGCGAGTCCGCGTTGACCGCGATCGGCAGCGTCGTCGCCACGCCGGGACCGCCGAGGCCGAGTTCCGCGCGCGTGTCCGCTTCGAGCCGGGTCAGCTGCCGCGCGAACCGCACCAGCACCTCGCCGGATTCGGTGAGCCGCACGGGTTTCGACCGCAGCACGAGCACCCGGCCGATCCGCTGTTCCAGCGCTTTCACCCGCTGGCTCACCGCGGGCGGCGTCACGTGCAGCACCGCCGCGGCGCGGTCGAACGACTGCTCGTCCACCACCGCGAGCAAGGTGCGGACCTGGTCGAGCGGAAGATCGGACATCACGATCGCTTATCTTAGTTCAGAATCTTTACCTGGAATAATGGTCGGCCCGGCTCTTAACGTCGACCAGGTGATCGCTGCGCTCAGCGCCGGGTTCGGCACCGGCATGTCCCTCATCGTCGCCATCGGCGCGCAGAACGCCTTCGTGCTCCGCCAAGGACTGCGCGGCGGGCTCGTCGTGCCGGTGATCCTCGTGTGCACGCTGTCCGACGCGATCCTCATCGCCGCCGGGGTAAGCGGGATCGGGGCGGTGCTGCAGCGGTGGCCGTCAGGGATCAAGGCGATCGCCATCGTCGGCGGGCTCTTCCTTGTGGGATACGGGATCCTCGCCGCGCGCCGCGCCTTCCGGCCGGGCACGCTGACCGTCTCGCCCGCGGACCTGAGCTCCCCGAAACGCACGCTCCTCACCTGCCTCGCGCTCACCTGGCTCAACCCGCACGTCTATCTCGACACCGTTCTCCTCGTCGGCTCCGTCGCGGCCGGACACGGCGACAGCCGCTGGCTGTTCGGCATCGGCGCGGTGGTCGCGAGCGCGGTCTGGTTCAGCGCCCTCGGCCTCGGCGCGCGGCGGCTGTCCGGCGTCTTCGCCCGTCCCGCGGCCTGGCGGATCCTCGACGGCGTGATCGCGGCGACGATGATCGCGCTGGGCGTCGCTCTGCTTCTGCGCCGGGGATGAACCGGCAGGCTTCCGGCGAACGAGACATTTAGTGTTGCTAATGACTCTGAGTCAGAGCTAACTTGGCGGCATGCCCGCTCCCCGGATCGACCTCGCCGAACGCGTCCTCACCGCCGTGCTGGGCGTACGCCGCGTCGTGCGCCGCCGGGTGCGCGCCGAACTGCCCGGCCCGCACCTGCCGGGCTCGCAGGTGGAACTGCTGCGCGTGGTGCACCGGAACCCGGGAATCGGCGTCGCGGCGGCGGCCCGGGAACTGAGCCTGGCCGGGAATTCGGTGAGCACGCTCGTGAACGTGCTCACCGAAGCGGGCCTGCTGCGCCGCGAAGTCGACCCGGCCGACCGCCGGGCCGCGCGGCTGCAGCTCACCGACGCGGCCCGGGACCGGATGGCGGCCTGGCGGCGTACTCGCATCGGCCTGGTTTCCGCCGCGCTCACCCAGCTGTCCGAAGAGGACACCTCGGCGATCGTCGCCGCGCTGCCCGCTCTCGAACGGCTTACCGAGGTCCTCAAGGAGGCGACGACATGAGCGAACCGGCTGTCCGCTGCACTGGCTTGCGGCACACTTTCGGCACCACGGTCGCGGTCGACGGCGTGGATCTCGCCATCGAGCCCGGCGAAGTCTTCGGCCTCCTCGGCCCGAACGGAGCCGGGAAAACCACCACGATCCGGATGATCACGACGCTGCTGCCCGTGTCCGCGGACCGCATCAGCGTCTTCGGGCTCGACGTCGCCCGCCGCCGGATGGCCGTCCGCCGGCTGATCGGCTATGTCCCGCAACAACTTTCCGCCGACGGCGCGCTCACCGGCCGCGAGAACGTGTCGCTGTTCGCCCGGCTTTTCGACGTGCCACGAGGTCAGCGCGCTTCACAAGTGCGCGAAGCACTCGAACTGGTCGGGCTGGAGAGCGAGGCGGACCGTCCGGCCGGGCGTTACTCCGGCGGCATGATCCGCAGGCTGGAACTGGCGCAGGCGCTGGTCAGCTCGCCCCGTCTGCTGATCCTCGACGAGCCGACCATCGGCCTCGACCCGGTGGCGCGCTCGGCGGTCTGGGAACGGATTTCCGAGATCCGCGCCAAAACCGGGATGACCGTGCTCGTCACCACCCACTACATGGACGAGGCCGAACAGTACTGCGACCGCGTCGCGCTGATGCACACCGGCCGGATCCGCGCGCTCGGCACCCCGGCCGACCTCGAAGCCGGGCTCGGCCCGGAGTCCACTTTGGACGACGTCTTCCGGACCGTCACCGGGAACGCGCTCGACACAGGAGGGATCCGCGATGTCCGTGCCGCTCGCCGCACCGCCCGCCGTCTCGGCTGACCCCGGCCCGCTGGGACAGCTGCGCGTGCTGTTCTCCCGGATCGGCGCGATGTGCCTGGTGGAACTGCAGAAACTCCGCCGCGACCAGACCGAACTGCTCACCCGGGCGATCCAGCCCGCGCTGTGGCTGCTCATCTTCGGCGAAACGTTCACCCGGCTGCGCGCGATCCCGACCGGATCGGTGCCGTACCTCGACTATCTCGCGCCGGGGATCCTCGCCCAGTCCGCGCTGTTCATCTCCATCTTTTACGGCATCCAGATCATCTGGGAGCGCGACGCGGGTGTCCTCGCGAAGCTGCTCGTCACACCCACGCCGCGCGCGGCGCTGGTCGCGGGCAAGGCGTTCGCGGCCGGAGTGCGCGCGCTCGTGCAGGCGTTCATCGTGGTGATTCTCGCCGCGCTGCTCGGCGTCGGGCTCACCGCGAATCCGTTGCGGCTGCTGGGCACCGCGGTGGCCGTTGTGCTCGGTTCGGCCTTTTTCTGCTGTCTTTCGATCGTTATCGCCGGTTTGGTGCTTTCGCGCGAAAGGCTGATGGGCATCGGCCAGGCGATCACGATGCCGCTGTTTTTCGGGTCCAACGCACTCTATCCGGTGAACCTGATGCCGTCCTGGCTCAAGGTTTTGAGCCACGCGAACCCGCTCAGTTACCAAGTCGACGCTTTGCGGGGACTCCTGATCGGCACCCCTGCGAACCTCGGAGCCGACTTCGGCGTCTTAGTGGGTGCGACCGCGTTGGCGATCGCGGTCGCTTCGGCTCTGCTCGGAAGGTTGGCTCGATGAAACACCCTCGTCCGCACACCGGTTTCTCACGAGGACAGGCATAACGTGGGAACCGTGTCTCGTCGCAGGGGGATAGCCCCGTTCCTCGGATTGTGCGTGCTGGCCGGGATTCTCGTCGCGGGCGCGCTGGCCCCGGTCGCGATCGGAGCCGGCGTGCTGTCCAACCAGGTGAGCGATTCCGTCGACTCCATTTCCGCCGATCTCGTGCACGCGGAGCCGCCGCTCGTCACCACGGTCACCGACCGGAACGGCGGGACGATCGCGACTTTGTACGCGCAGTACCGCATTCCGGTCACTTCCGGGCAGATCTCCCCGGCGATGAAAGCCGCGATCGTCGACATCGAGGACCGCCGGTTCTACAGCGAGGGCGGCGTCGACCCGCAGGGCATGCTCCGCGCCGCGGTGCACAACAGTTCCGGCGGGAATCTGCAGGGCGCGTCCACGCTCACTCAGCAGTATGTGAAGAACTACCTCGTGAACGTCGTGGACCGCGACAACAAGGCGGCGCAGCAACGGGATCAGGAGGATTCGCTGGCGCGCAAACTGCGCGAGGCGAAGATCGCCGTGCAGCTGAGCCAGACCGTGTCCAAGGACGACATCCTGGCCGACTACCTGAACGTGGTCGAGTACACCGGCACGGTCTACGGCGTCGGAGCCGCCGCGCAGGCGTATTTCGGGACGACAGCGGACAAACTGACCGTGCCGCAGGCGGCGTTGCTGGCCGGGATGGTGAACAACCCCAACGTCTACAACCCGTACACGCATCCGGACAAGGCGCTCCAACGGCGCAATCTGGTGATCGATTCGATGGTGTCCGCGCGCTCGATCCCGGCGTCCTACGGGGCGACCGCGAAGGCGACTCCGTTGGGCCTCAGCGGTTCGCGGCCGCAGGCGCCGTCGAGCACCTGCCTCGGCGCGGCCCCGGACGCCGGGTTCTTCTGCGCGTACGCGGTGCGCTACCTCGTGCAGTCCGGGCTCACCGCCGACCAGATCGACACCGGCGGGTACACCGTGAAGACCACAATGGACCCGCACGTGAGCCAGGTGACGAAGGACGCGGTGAACGCGAACGTGCCGACCACCCAGGACGGCGTCGCGAACACCTTCGCGATCGTGCAGCCCGGCAGCGACGGGCACCAGGTCCTCGCGATGGTCGCGAACCGCAACTACGGCACCGATCCCGACCAGGGCGAGACGTCGACGAACATCGTGGCCGACGCGAGCAACAAGTTCGGCGCCGGCTCGTCGTTCAAGATCTTCACCTCGGCCGCGGCGATGGTCACCGGGAAAGCGGGCCTGAACACGCCGCTGACGAACCCGTTCAGCGACTGTTTCAACCCGCCCAACATGAACCGGTACACGCACTGCTATCCGGTGAGCAACGACGGCACGAGCTACCCGAACCCGATCTCTCTCGCCACGGGATTGGCGACGTCGCCGAACGTCGCGTTCGTCGGCCTGGAGGCGCAGGTGGGCATGCCCGCGGTGCTGGACATGGCGCGGAAACTGGGCCTGCGCAACACGATGGCGACCAACGACGCGGGCAGCAAGCCGATCACCGACCCGTCCGACGCGCGGTCGAAGAACCCGCAATACAACGAACCGCAGTCGCAGTACTTCCAGAACCTGCTGTCCTTCACGCTGGGAAACAGCCCGGTTAGCCCGTTGGAGATGGCGAACGTCTCGGCCACCCTGATGAGCGGCGGCATGTGGTGCCCGCCCGACCCCATCCTGTCCGTAACCGACCGCCACGGCCAGCCGGTCTCCCTGCACCAGCAGGCGTGCGAACAAGTGATCCCGCCCGGCGTCGCGAACACGCTGGAGGCCGGGCTGAGCCAGGACACCACCGTCGGCACGTCCGCCCGCGCGGCCCAGTCGGCCGGATGGACCCACCCGGACATCGGCAAGACCGGAACCACGCAGGAAAGCGAATCCGTCGCGTTCGTCGGCGGGGTCGACCACTACGCGGTGTCCTCCATGGTCTTCGCCGACGGCCCCCACCCCCAGGAAATCTGCCCCGGCACCCCAGTCCACCTTGGCAACTGCGGCCACGGCGCGTTCGGCGGCACGGTCGCCGCGCCGCCGTACTTCACCGCGATGAACCAGCTCCTGGCCGGACAACCGGACGTCCCGATCCCTCCCCCGGACCCGGCCTACCTGGACGCCCACGCCTGATCCGCTCTGTTTTGTGCGCGCCGTGAGGGGAACCCTGAGGGACTCTGATTCCCTCGGGGTTCCCCTCACGGACTTCTCCCTGTCGCGCGCTGCGAAAATCCTCGCCGGCAGGGAGTGATCGAGCCATGTCCCGACGAGCCGACCGGTCTGCCTCATCGCTGGAGCGGATCGAAAACTCCGACTGGGGTGACCCGCCCGCCGACGCGACCCGGCTGATCGAAACCGTGCATCGCTTGCGGCGCAAGCCCATCGGCCTGCTCACCGCCGAGGACCTCCGCCTCTTGCTCGGCCAGGACGTCGGCGTGCCGGTCCTCCTGCCGCGAGCGCTGACGATGCTGGAGGAGGACCCGCTCTGCGAAGGCGATCTCTATCCCGGCGACCTTCTCGCGTCGGCGCTGCGCGTTCCGCCGTCCCACTGGCACGCCCGCCCAGACCACCTCGAGCGGCTCGAACGCGTCATCGCGGCGATCGACACCTCTACCGAGGACTTCGACCATCTCCTCCGCGAGCCCATCGCCAAGTTCCGCGAGCAACTCCGCTCCTGACCGGCACAATCCGCGTCCGCCCGACCACCTGCGGCCGCGCCGAGAGCTTGGCCCCCGGCCTGCGCACCGCAATCGCCCCTGCCCGGGCACCGCGAAGTTCGCACCAGCTGCGGCCCGGTGCGAGGCCCCCTGCGGCCAGGGCACTCCGCGCAGCCCGCCCGAAGTCCGCAACCAGCCGTGCCCCGCAGCGCGATCTTCGCTCGCCGACCGGATGGCCGCATTCCTCGAGCAGCTCCGCGCCCGGCCACCACCCCGTTCCAGAGCCGCCCGCAACCCCAACCAACCGGGTCCCGACTGCGCTCCGTGCCCCCGCGAGCGCCGTCTGATGTTGCGTCTTCCTGACGGTCGTAAAACGTATTACAGTAGCTGGACGCGTGAATGGCCGTCGTCTGAATTGGGGGCACGTGGTGCAGCTCCAGCCGAGTGCGCATGTCGACACGTTCTGCCGGGACCACCTCCCGCCGTTCGAGCAGTGGCCGCGGTTGTGGTTCGACCTGCCCGAACTGCAGTACCCAGACCGGCTCAACGCGGCCACTCGCCTGCTCGACGACACGATCGCGCGCTGGGGAGCGGACCGTCCCGCGCTGCTGTCCCCCACCGAATCCTGGTCCTACGGCGAGCTTCTGACCCGCGCCAACCAGATCGCCCACGAGCTCACCGCGCAAGGCGTCGTGCCGGGGAACCGCGTGCTGCTGCGCGGGCCGAACACGCCGTGGCTCGCCGCGTGCTGGCTCGGCGTCCTGAAAGCGGGCGCGGTCGCCGTCGCCACCATGCCGATGCTGCGCGCGCACGAGCTGTCGAAGATCATCGAAGCCAGCTCGCCCGTCATCGCCCTCTGCGACCACCGGTACCCCGAAGAACTTCAGCCCTTCGATCTCCCGATGGTCCTCTACGGCGGCGACACTCCCGACGACCTCGCCGCCCGCTGCGCCACCCGCCCCGAGACCTTCGAGGACGTCGACACCGCCGCGGACGACGTCGCCCTCCTCGCCTTCACCTCAGGCACCACCGGCCGTCCCAAAGCCACCATGCATTTCCACCGCGACCTGCTCGCCATCGCCGACACGTTCTCCCGGCACCTGGTCAAACCCCAGGAAACCGACCTGTTCTGCGGCACACCCCCGCTGGCGTTCACCTTCGGTCTCGGCGGCCTGCTGGTGTTCCCGCTGCACGCCGGCGCCGCGACGCTGCTCATCGAACGCGCCACCCCGGCCGAGCTGGCGGACCTCGTCGCCGAGCACCACGTGACCGTCCTGTTCACCGCGCCCACCGCGTACCGGGCGATCCTGGCGTCCGATCGCCGCCGGTTGCTGTCCGGCTTGCGCCGCGCGGTGTCGGCAGGCGAGGCACTGCCCGAATCCGTCGCGACCGACTTCCACGAGGCGACCGGCCACTGGCTCATCGACGGCATCGGCAGCACCGAAATGCTGCACGTCTTCATCTCCGCCGCCGACAAGGACGCCCGCCCCGGCGCCACCGGCCGCGCCGTCCCGGGCTATCGCGCGCGAATCGTCGACGACGAAGGCCGCCCCGTCCCCGACGGCACCCCCGGCCGGCTGGCCGTCCAAGGCCCGACCGGCTGCCGCTACCTGGCCGACGACCGGCAAACCGTCTTCGTCGAGGACGGCTGGAACCTGACCGGCGACACCTACGTCCGCGACTCCGACGGCTACTTCCACTACCGCGCCCGCAGCGACGACATGATCGTCTCGTCCGGCTACAACATCGCCGGTCCCGAGGTCGAGGAGGTGCTGCTGCGCCACCCGGACGTGCTGGAGTGCGCCGTGGTCGCCGCCCCGGACGACGCGCGGGGCTCGATTGTCGCGGCTTACGTGGTCCTCAACGACGGCGTTCTCGGCGACGAAGCGAAGGCGAAGGAACTCCAGGAGTTCGCGAAATCCCTTGCCGCGCCGTACAAATACCCGCGTCGGGTGGAGTTCATCCCGGACCTGCCGCGCAACCCGAGCGGGAAGGTGCAGCGGTACCTGCTGCGACGGCGCGCCGCCGAACCGGTGAGCTGAATTCTCCGCGCGCTGGCCCGCTCACCGAAACCGGATTCTCGCTCGCCTCAACCGAACCGCCTCGGTCCAGCTGCCGTCGCAATGCGACCGCCATGCCGCGCTCCTCGGCCCGCCCGCCGAAACCCAGCCCGTCCAGCCGATCCTGGTCCAGCCGCAACCGTCGCCCGCCCCGAGGGAACCAGGCGAAACCGGTCCTCAGTCCAGCTGCCATCCCAACGTGACCACCGTGCCGTCCGAGCTGGTCCGCACATCCGCCCGGTCCGCCGTCGCCTGCACCAGCAGCAACCCGCGTCCGCGCACCGAGACCGGATCGTCCTCGGCGTCGTCCGGCGGACGCCACTCGCCGTGGTCCGCGATCACGACCTCGACGCTGCCCGGCCGGCACACCGCGTCGAGATCCACCAGCCCGGGCTCCCCCGGATACGCGTGATCCGCGACGTTCGCCAGCGCCTCGTACCCGGCCAGCACGATGTCGTGCGCCCGGTCGTCCGGGATGCCCGACTCCAACGCCCACGCCAGCAACCGGTGCCGCAACGCGCGCAACGCCCCCGGTTCCGCCACGATCCCGTGACAGCTCAGTGCGCGGGTGTCCTCCTGCACGTCCATGGTCAACCGCCCGCTCCGGCCACCCCGGCCAGCGCCTGGTCGACCGAGGGGAAGAGCGAGATCCACTCGTCGAGTCCGGTGGTCGTGAACGGCCGCGAGGTGATCGAGGACGTGCTCACCACCCGCAACGCGCCCGCGTCGAGCTGGCGATGCGCGCCGGCCAGCACCTGGAGCCCCGACGAGCTGAGGAAGTCGACCGCGCGCAGGTCCACGACCAGCACGCCGGGCTCCCGCTCGAGCACCCCGCCCACGAACTCGCCGAGTTCCGGCGCGGTGACCAGATCGATCTCCCCGCCCACGGTCACGACCGCAGCCGGTCCCCGCCACCGGACGGAAACCTCGAGGTCGCCCATGTCCTGCCCGTCTGCCGAAGCCACGGCCCCCGATCCTGCCCGATCAGAGGACGGATCGCCAGCGGACCGCCGGTCGGCCCCTACGCGAGACCCCCGCCCGGCCGCGCCTCCGCTCGGCCATCAGCGGGTCCGGCGCACGCCACTTGCGGTGAACCGCACGTCAACCCGAGCGCCTGACCGAACCTGGTGCCTCGACGGGATCACGGGGATCCGCCAGGAACGATTGCCCCATCACGCCTGCCGGGAACCCGATGCCGCGAGCGCGGCCGACGTGCCCGACCCCAGTCGAGGTTTTCAGGTGCGGGCGCGGTACCGCGAGCGGGCTTGCCGGTGCTCAGCCATCCGCGCGGCCGCGTGTCCGACTCGCCGTCAGCCAGCCGATGGACTGTCGCACACCATCCCCCGCTCGGGAGAACTCAGGAGAACCGGTCCGGATCGGCCGCGGCCCACTCCTCCGCCCACTGACGAGGCGGCTCCCCCAGCAACTCCCCCGGCGACAGCCAGTCGTACCACTCCGCATACGACAGCACCGTCCGCGCATCAACCCGCCGTCGCAGCAACTGCGGCGTCAACTCCGCCGGATCCGAAACCCCCATCGCCGCCATGATCCGCATCGCCGAGGCGACCGTGGCCTCCTGATACCGCCGCACCCGCTCGGTCTTGTCCCCCACGTCCAGCGCCCGCCCCCGGCGCGGATCCTGCGTCGCGACCCCCACCGGGCACTTGTTCGTATGGCACCGCTGCGACTGGATGCACCCCACCGCGAACATCATCGCCCGCGCCGCGTTCGTGTAGTCCGCGCCCTGGATCAGCCGCTTCACCACGTCCGCCCCTGTCGCGACCTTTCCGCTCGCCCCGAGCCGGATCCGGTCCCGCAATCCGGTGCCGACCAGTGCGTTGTGGACAGTGTGCAAACCCTCGGTGAGCGGCGTGCCGAGGTGATCCGCGAACTCCAGTGGAGCGGCGCCGGTGCCGCCTTCCGCGCCGTCGACCACGATGAAGTCCGGCGTGACCCCTTCAGCCAGCATCGCCTTGCACACCGCCAGCACCTGCGCCCGCGAACCGACACACAGTTTGAACCCAGTCGGTTTCCCGCCGGCCAACTCGCGCATCCGGGCAATAAACAGCACCAGCTCCCGCGGCGTCGAAAACACCCGATGATACGGCGGGGAAACCACGGTCTCCCCTAAAGGAACTTCGCGCACCCGGGCGATTTCCGCGTTCACCTTGGTTCCCGGAAGCACCCCGCCCATCCCGGGCTTAGCGCCTTGCGAAAGTTTGAGCGAAACGCATTTCACCGAGTCATGCGCGGCTTTGTCAGCGAAGGTCGAAGGGTCGAAATCGCCGTCCGAGGTTCGGCAGCCGAAGTACCCGGTGCCGATTTCCCAGATCAGGTCGCCGCCGCCGCGGAGATGATACTCCGACAGCCCGCCCTCGCCGGTGTCGTGGGCGAAACCACCGCGGGCGGCTCCCTGGTTCAGCGCGAGTATTGCGTTGCTGGACAAGGAACCGAAGCTCATCGCGGACACGTTCAGCAAAGCCATCTCGTACGGCCGGGTACAGTCCGGCCCGCCGACCCGGACCCGCGGCGCAGTATCCGGAACCGGCACCGGCGCGAGTGACGGGACGAGGAATTCGTATCCCTCGGCGTACACGTCGCGCTCGGTGCCGAATGGTTCCTCCGCGGCCGTTCCCTTGGCGCGTTGATACACTATGGACCGGACGTCGCGGTCGTAAGGGCGGCCGTCGAAGTTGCGTTCCACGAAGTACTGCTGCAATTCCGGCCGGATGCTTTCGAGCAAGAACCGCAGGTGCCCGAGCACCGGATAGTTCCGCAGCACCGAATGCCGCCGCTGGATCACGTCGTACGCCCCGGTCGCCGCGAGCACGAGCAACGGCGCCGCCAGGAACCACCACCACGCCAACACCGCCGCGCTGAGCGCCACTGCCCCGGCCGCGAGCACGGCCAGCCCCGCGACCAGTCCGAATCGGACCACACTGAGTCTTGCCACGGCGTAAAAACTAAACCCCGCCGCCAAGCCGCGCAGGTCGGCTAGACCAGCTCCGGCTGCTTGACCGCGGCCAGCCGCTTCGAGCGAACCGCGAGGACGATCAGCACCGCCGGGAACAGCAGGTCGCAGACCAGGACGCCGCCGGTGTTGCCCGGCGCGTGGTCGCCGTTCGCGAACCACTGGTACACGTGCCCGATCAGTGCGCCCCACAGGAACATCCCGGCCCCGAGGCCGACGGTGATGCGCTCCCGGGCGGTCGCCGAGGCCGAGGCGGCGCGGAAGCCCATCACCGCGAGCCCGAGATTGGCGAACGCGATCTCGAACTGGAACGCCGACGGGGCGAATCCGATCGTCTCGGCCATCACGCCCGGCGCGCCGAGGAACGCGAGGACCATCCACAAGCTGCCGCACCCGAGCGCGGCGACGGCCCACCACCGCTGCCAGGTTTCGAGTCTGGCCTGCGGCGAGGGGCTCTTCCGGATGCGGACCAGCGCACCGACAACCGCGATCAGCGGCCAGATCAGGGGGAACAGGGTCTGAGCGACGTAAGGGATCTCCATGCCGATGAGTCTTGCATAGTTAATATTAACTCGTCAACACTCCTGGTAGGCTCGCCCTCGTGGACGACGGACTTGCCGAAGCGCTGCATCGAGTGGTGTTCCTCCTGGGCGAAGCCGCGCGGCAGCGCGCGGACGGCTCAGGCGGATTGACGTACAGCCAGCTCCGACTGCTGGGCACAGTGGAAGACATCGAACCCGCGACGCAGCATCAGCTGGCGCAGGCGATGTCGGTATCCGACCCGGCGATCAGCCGCGCGCTGCGCCCCCTGGAATCGGCCGGGCTCGTGCAGGTGCGCCAAGACCCCGAACACGCCCGACGGCGGCTGGTCACCCTCACCGACGCGGGCCGCGCGGCCTTCCACGACACCGGAAAGCCGCTCCGAGACGAGTTCCGCGAGGCCTTGCTGAAGGCGGGTTTTCCGTACGAGCAATACCTGCGCGACACCGAGCGGCTCGCGGAACTGCTGTCCTGAGCCGACTAACCTGACGACGCCACAGGTGTCGACAGAGGGTCATATTCGTCTTGATCTGACGAAATCAGGGTCCTTCCTGCAACATTACCGCGAGAAGGGAGCTATGCTGAGTCCATGTTGATCCGCTTCGAGGCCTCGAACTACCGGTCGATCGACGACCCTGTGGAGCTGTCCATGGTCGCGATCGACCGGGACCGCGAAGCCGCGAGGGAGGAGCCGCTGCTCGGCGAAAGCCTGCTGCCGGTGGCAGCAGTGTTCGGCCCCAACGCATCCGGAAAGTCCAACATCATCGCGGCCTTCGCCTGGCTTCGCGACGCCGTGCAGCATTCCCTGCGGACATGGGACGAGGAGATCCCGGTCGAGCCGTTCGCCTTCGGCACCGGCCCCACCGCTCCCAGCCAGTTCACAGTGGAGTCCACGATCGACGGAGTACGGTTCGAGTACGTGCTCGAGTTGGATGCCGCCAAGGTGCGCTACGAGGGACTCTTCCACTACCCGGAAAAGAAGCGGCGCCGAATTTTCGAGCGCGAGGGCCAGGAACTGAAGCTCCAGCGCGGACTCGGCAAGCTTTCCGGAACCCGAGAGCTTCTGACCGAGCGAACGCTGGCCCTGTCCATCGCACGCCGATTCGACGAGCCGCTGGTTTCCGACTTTTCGCGGACAATCGTGCGCACGCAAACCCTCGGGCCGGTCCGCAGGCACGGCACTGCACGAAATCGCGACGGGAGGCCGCCATCCACCCATCAGCTGCGATCGACCTTTCGGTTCTTCCAGGAATCCGACCAACCGTCCCTCTTCGAGGAAGGCGCATTTCCGAATGTCCGGAGCGACAGTGACCGGGAACGCGCGCTGGCGCTTTTGCGGCTCGCGGACCTGGGCATCGACGACGTCGTGATCGATCCGGGCCAGACGGGACTCGAACCGCTCAGCCGGCGAATCCGGCTCGTGCACCGCATCGCCGACGAGCGTGCGTCGCTGGAGTTCGCGGCGGAGTCCGATGGAACCAGAACCTGGTTTCATCTCATCGGCCCGGTTCTGACCGCACTGCACGAGGGATCTCTGCTGTTGTTCGACGAACTCGACGCCAGCCTGCATCCGACACTGTCCGCGCAGCTGGTCCAACTGTTCCACGACCCGGGCACCAACCCGCTTGGCGCCCAGCTTGTCTTCACCTCCCACGACACGAACCTGCTCAACCATCTCAACCGGGACGAGGTCTGGCTCACCGAGAAAAACTCGCGCGGCGCCACCCGGCTGGGAGCGCTCGCCGAATTCGCCGGAGAGCGAGTCCGCAAGTCGCAGAACCTGGAGACCGCCTATCTGCACGGCCGATTCGGAGCACTTCCGCAAGTGGACCAAGCAGACTTCCTCCGCTCGCTCGGACTGATCGGCTGACGGCATTGTCTCCCCGCAGAACACAAGCCAAATCACTGAAGCGTGCTACCGCGAAGCGGCCGGAGCGGCGGACAATCGCGGTCTTCACCGAAGGAAAGAACTCAGAGCCGGACTATGTCAACGGATTGAAGCGGCTTCCGCACATCGCTCGCGACGTCGCGCTGAACCTCGAGTTGCATCCCCAGCACGGAGTGCCGCTCACGCTCGTTCGGCTAGCGGTCGAGCGTGGCAAGGATCCTGAAATCGACGAGTGCTGGTGCATCTTCGACGTCGAATGGCCCAGAAATCACCCGCACCTCGAAACCGCGGTTTCCCTGGCCCGCAAGCACGGCATCGGCCTGGCCATCTCGAACCCGTGCTTTGAAATCTGGTTGGTGCTGCACCACAAAGACTTCGACAAGTTTTGCACGACCGCGGACATCGAGCGGGCGAGCCGCGCGCTGGACAAGCGGGCGGGCAAAAGCATCGACGCTTCCCAGTACCTGCCGTTGCGCACGCAAGCCGTACGCCGCGCTGTCGTCCTGGAGAAGCGTCATCGCCGCGACGGCACGAGATTTCCGCACGACAACCCGTCGTCCGGCATGAACGCGTTCCTGCACGCCGTCGAAGGCGACCAGCCTGCGGCTGGCCCTGACTGCCCCTGACGGCACAGAGCGAACCACCAGAACTCTGAAGAAAAGGGGAACGACCGCACCGGTCGTTCCCCCCAAGAGGCTCAGTAAGCCAGATTAGGCCGCAGCCACCGCTCCACTTCGGACAGTTCCTCGCCGCGCCGGGACGCGTAGTCCTCCATCTGGTCGCGGCCCAGGCGGCCGACCGTGAAGTACCGCGAGTCCGGATGCGCGAAGATCAGCCCGCTCACCGCCGCGGCCGGGGTCATCGCGTACGACTCGGTCAGCCCGATCCCCAGCTCGTCAGCCCCCAGCAGCGAGAACAGGTCCTTTTTCTCGCTGTGGTCCGGGCTCGCCGGGTAGCCGAGCGCGGGGCGGATGCCGCGGAAGCGTTCCGCGTGCAGGTCCGCCAAATCCGGCTGCACGTCCGGCTCGAACCAGCGGCGGCGGGCCTCCAGGTGCAGGTACTCGGCGAACGCCTCGGCCAGCCGGTCGGCCAGCGCCTTCACCATGATCGCCCGGTAGTCGTCGTGTTCGGCCTCGTACTTGCGAGCCAGGTCTTCCGCGCCGTGGATGCCGACGGCGAATCCGCCCAGGTGGTCGCCGAAACCGGCGGGGGCGATGTAGTCGGCGAGGCACCGGTTCGCGCGGCCCTCCGGTTTCTGCGTCTGCTGGCGCAGCATCGGGAACTTCCAGTCCGAATACTCGCCGTCGAGCAGGATGTCGTCGCCCTCGGAATGCGCGGGCCAGAACGCGTACGCGCCGCGCGCGGTGAACGAGCCGTTCTCGATGATCTCGTCCAGCAGCTGGTTCGCGTCGTCGAACAGCTCGCGCGCGACCGGCTGGTCGAGGATCGCCGGGTACTTGCCCTTGAGTTCCCAGGCCAGGAACAGGAACTGCCAGTCGATCATCTCGCGCAGCTCGGGAATCGACGGTTCGGCCACGCGCACGCCGGTGAACTCCGGCGTCGGGATCTCGTCGAACGACACCTTCTCGGCGTTCGCCCGGGCCTGTTCAACAGTCAGCATCGGCGTCGAGTGCCGGTTTTCGTGCTGGACGCGCAGCCGCTGCTGTTCGGCGCGGTTGGCGGTGTCCAGCGCGTCCGCACGGTCGGTGTCGAGCAGGTCGGACACCACGCCGACCACTCGCGACGCGTCGAGCACGTGCACCGTCGTGTGGTCGTACGCCGGCGCGATCTTCACCGCGGTGTGCTGCTTCGACGTGGTCGCGCCGCCGATCAGCAGCGGCAGCTTGAGCCCGCGCCGCTGCATTTCCTGCGCCACCGACACCATCTCGTCCAGCGACGGCGTGATCAGCCCGGACAGCCCGACGACGTCCGCGTGCTCGGCGACCGCGGTGTCGAGGATCTTCGCCGCGGGCACCATCACGCCGAGGTCGATCACCTCGTAGTTGTTGCAGCCCAGCACGACGCCGACGATGTTCTTGCCGATGTCGTGCACGTCGCCCTTCACCGTGGCGAGCACGACCTTGCCCTGCCCGCGAGTGGTCTCGAAGCGGCCCTCGGCCTGCATTTTGGCCTTCTCCGCCTCCATGTACGGCTCGAGATAGGCCACCGAACGCTTCATCACCCGCGCGCTCTTCACGACCTGCGGCAGGAACATCTTCCCGGAGCCGAACAGGTCGCCGACGATCTTCATGCCGTCCATCAGCGGGCCTTCGATCACCTCGAGCGGCCGGTCGAACTTCTGCCGGGCCTCCTCGGTGTCGTCTTCGATGAAGTCCACGATGCCGTGCACCAGCGCGTGCGAAAGCCGTTCCGCCACCGGATTCTCGCGCCAGGACAGGTCGACGACGCGCTTGGTGCCGCTGCCCTTGACCGTCTCGGCGAACTCCACGAGCCGGTCGGTGGCGTCCTCGCGGCGGTCGAACAGGACGTCCTCGACCAGTTCCAGCAGGTCCTTCGGGATGTCCTCGTACACCGCGAGCTGGCCGGCGTTGACGATGCCCATGTCGAGCCCGGCGCGCACGGCGTGGAACAGGAACGCCGAGTGCATCGCCTCGCGCACGACGTTGTTGCCGCGGAAGGAAAACGACAGGTTCGAGATGCCGCCGGAGGTGTGCGCGCCCGGACAGCGTTCCTTGATCAGCGGCAACGCCTCGATGAACGCCTTCGCGTACCCGTTGTGCTCGCTGATGCCGGTGGCGACGGCGAGCACGTTCGGGTCGAAAATGATGTCCTCGCCGGCGAAACCGGCCTCGCGAGTGAGCAGATCGTAAGCGCGGGAACAGATTTCGACCTTGCGCTCGACCGTGTCGGCCTGGCCCTTCTCGTCGAAGGCCATCACCACGACGCCGGCGCCGTAGTCGTGGATGCGCCGGGCCTGCTCCAGGAACGGGCCCTCGCCCTCCTTGAGGCTGATCGAGTTGACCACGCCCTTGCCCTGCACGCAGCGCAGCCCGGCCTCCAGCACGCTCCACCGCGAGCTGTCGACCATCACCGGGATGCGCGCGACCTCGGGCTCGGTGGCGATGAGGTTGAGGAACGTCGTCATCTCCTGCTCGGATTCGAGCAGGTCGGCGTCGAAGTTGACGTCGAGCAGGTTCGCGCCGCCGCGGACCTGCTCCAGCGCGACGTCCACCGCCGCCTGGTGGTCGCCTGCCTCGATGAGCCGGCGGAACTTCGCCGAACCGGTGACGTTGGTGCGCTCGCCGATCATCACGAACCCGGTGTCCGCGCCGATCTTGAACGGCTCCAGGCCGGAAAACCGCGTGCTCGCCTCGTGCGCGGGCACCGGCCGCGGCGGAAGGCCCTTGACGGCCTCGGCGATCTTGGCGATGTGCGCGGGCGAGGTGCCGCAGCAGCCGCCGACGATGTTGACCATCCCGGCTCCGGCGAACTCGCCGAGCATGCCGCCGGTTTCCTCGGGCGTCTGGTCGTAGCCGCCGAAGGCGTTGGGCAGGCCCGCGTTCGGGTGGCACGCGGTGTAGGTGTCGGCGAGTTTCGCCAGTTCCTCCACGTGCGGCCGCATTTCGGCGGCGCCGAGCGAACAGTTGACACCGACGACCATCGGGCGCGCGTGCGCGACGGAGGTCCAGAACGCCTCGACGGTCTGGCCGGACAGGGTGCGCCCGGACAGGTCGACGATCGTCACCGAAATCCACAGCGGCAGATGCGGCGCGACCTCGCGGGCCGCGGTGATGGCGGCCTTGCAGTTGAGGGTGTCGAAGATCGTCTCGATCATCAGCAGGTCGACGCCGCCGTCGGCGAGCGCCTGGATCTGCTCGGCGTACGAGGCTTTGACGTCTTCGTAGGTGACCGCGCGGTACGCCGGGTCCTCGACGCGCGGCGACAGCGACAGCGTGACGTTCAGCGGGCCGATCGACCCGGCGACGAACCGGTTGTCGAACTCGTTCGCGGCCTGGCGCGCGAGTTCCGCGGCGCGCAGGTTCATCTCGCGCACACGGTCCTGCAGGCCGTAGTCGGCCTGGCCGATGCTGGTGGCGGTGAACGTGTTGGTGGTGGTGATGTCCGCGCCCGCGGCGAGGTACTGGCGGTGCACGTCGAGCACGACGTCCGGCCGCGTGAGATTCAGCAGGTCCGGGTCGCCGGTGACGTCTTTCTCGTGCCCTTCGAGCCAGTCCGCCCGGTAGTCCTCGGGAGCGAGACCGGCGCCCTGCAGCATCGTGCCCCAGGCCCCGTCGAGCACGACGACGCGCTGGTCGAGCAGGTTCCGCAGGTTCTGGGTCATCGCCACCTCCGCATGAGTCCACGGAGGCGCCCTTGGATGGTGGTACCGGCCGAGCGTGGCGGACCACCGGTCCGTTGCAGCGCCTCTCGACCTGGTGGTCAAGACTACCGGATGTGACCACCCCGCGGGCAGGCGTGTTCACTCCTCGGGAATCGAGCGATCCTCGAGCGGGCTGCCCCGCCACTTCCAGCCGGTCCGCCGCGGTCGTCCGGGCAGGCCGATCCGGCCCGCGCACCAGCGAAGCGCGTCCCAAGCGTCGGGAATCGGCTCCTGCTCAGGGAAAAGCCGCGCGACGACGCGGGCGCAGACCTCGCGCGGCGGATCGATCGCGACACCGAGGCCCTGGGCGATGTCGTCGCCGTGCAACAGGAGTTCCACGCAGCCCATCGCGGCGAAACCGGCCGGATCGGAGTTGCCGGTCGGGTGGTAGGCGCGTTCGGCCGGCCGGCTGGCCCGGACCGCGGCGGCGAGCAGACGGCCGCCGGTCAGCGCGAATTCGAGCAGTTCGGCCGGGGACGCGTCGTCCTCGGTTTTGGCGAGGAAGCGCACGTAACGGTCGGCCGGGCGGCTCACGACCTGCGCGGCGTAGGACAGGAGCGTGTCGCCGAGGTGCTCTGCGGTGTAACGGCAATCCCACTCGAGATCGCCCGCCGGCCGCGTCCAGTCGCCGCCGGTGACGGGAGTGAGGGCGGCGGAAACGCAGGTGAGGGCTTCGTCGAGGTCTTCGGCGCGCACGGTCATGCGGTCAGCGTAGAGAAGCCCAGAAGCCGCAGTGGTGATCTTTCGCGAATCCGGTCAGCGGCTGCGCGCCGCCCGGCCGGTACGCGACCGACTGGCCGGTCGGACCGCCGCGGACGAACGCCGTCCAGTCGTCCACCATCCGGTCCGCGAGCCGTTGCTGAGCTGGGGTGAACGTTGTTGGCTGCTCGGCAAAATCGAACAGGTACGGCAGTTCCGCGGTGTGCGTGGCCCCGAGCGGGAACGGCGCTCGGAGCGCGGCGGCCGCTGGCGAGGTCGGGTCGTTGAACTCGTACGTCGATACGCTCGGCAGCGAACTGGCCAGCTTGGCGGTCGGACAGGAGAACGCCCAATCGGTGACAGCCGCCGCGTACGCGAGAGAAGCGTTGCCGCTGAACGCATCCACCGGGTATTCGCGAGCAACCGCGTCGGCATGCGGGAACACGGCGGCAAGCGCTTGCGGATACCCGTGCCGCGTGACTTCGCGACCGGCTGCCGCCTGCTCGGCGAGGAAATACGTGAACTCGTCGTGCGTCGTGCCCAGCATGACCGGCACCGGAGTCGCCGGGACCTTGGCGGGCAGCACCGAACCGCCGGTGACCGGTCCGGGCATCTCGATGCCCGCGATGGAGCCGTACGCCGGCGCGGCCAGGAGTTTCTTGACGGGCAACGCACGCAAGCATTCCGCGGCGGTCTTGCGGTCGGTGCAGCCGCGCGCGGCGGCGTACTCGACGCTCTTGTTTTCGGCGGCGGGAAGCGTCGCCTGCGCCTGACACGGTCCACTTTGGATGATCGCGGCCCGGAACAGCCCGCGCGAGCCGGGCGCGACGAGGTGGTCGCACACCGACATCCCGCCCGCCGACTCCCCCGCGATCGTCACCTGGTTCGGGTCGCCGCCGAAGGATTCGATGTTGTCGCGCACCCACAGCAGCGCCTGTTGCTGGTCGAGGAAGCCGTAGTTGCCCGGCTCCGGGCCGAGCGACGGGTCGGCGAGGAAGCCGAGCGCGCCGAGCCGGTAGTTGAGCGTGACGACCACCGCGTCGCCGCGGTCGACGAGCCGGGCGGCGCCGTAGCGGTCGCCGCCTCCGGTGAGGAACGCGCCGCCGTGCAGCCACACCAGGACCGGCCGCCCGGTCTGTCCGGACGGCGGGGTCCAGACGTTGAGATAAAGACAGTCTTCGCTGGTCAGGGCTCCGTCGGCGGCCTGCGGACAGCGGGGCCCTGGTTTCGTGGCGTCGCGCTCCCCCGCCCAGGGCTCGACCGGGGCGGGCGGCTGCCAGCGCCGCTGCCCGACAGGTGCGGCCGCGTACGGGATGCCTTGGAAGAGCCGGTGATCGGGAGTGACGTCCCCGCGCACGGCGCCGGCGGCGGTGTGCACGACGTCGCCTGCCCGGCTGATCGACGCGTCCGAAGCCGCGCAGGCCGAGGCGGCCAGAACGGGGACGACGGCCAGCGCCGCGAACCACCGTCGCCGAATCGCCCGAAAAGCCGCTGCCACTGGCCGGACGATACCGGCCCGGCGTCCGGGTCCGGCCGCCGGATCATCCGGCGGAGCGCGAGAACCGCGCCGCCGGGCAGCGTCGAGACCAGACCGAGCACGCCGTAGCCGACCGCGACCGTCACGCCCTGCTCCGCGCCCAGCCCGGCGGCGGCGAACGAAAGCGCCGCGGTGCCCTCGCGCGGGCCGAACCCGCCGACGTTGAGCGGCATGCCCATCGCCAGCAACGCGAGCACCAGCAGGGGCAGCAGGACGCTGAGCGGCGCGGTGGCGCCAGCCGCGCGGGCGGCGACCACGAACAACGTCAGATGCCCGGCCACCGCCAGCACAGACCAGCCGGTGACGCCGGGCCACGCGCCGAGCACGCCGGTCCGGATGTCGGCCGCCCAGACGTGCCTGAGCCGTTGCCGCATCGCCACCGCGACGACGACCAGCGCCACGACCACGATCCCCAGGCAGATCAGCACCTGACGTGGCAGCAGCTCCGGCCGGAAGACCACGACAGCCAGCCCGGCTACCACCACCACGGTTTGCCCGGCGACGCGTTCGAGCACGACCGCTCGGACGCCGCGGCCGACGTCGCCGGAGCGTCGTCCGTGCTGCACCGCGCGGTGGACGTCGCCGAGGACGCCGGCGGGCAGGACGCCGTTGAGGAATTGCGCGCCGTAGTAGTCGCCGACGGCTTCGCGGAATGGCAGATGCAGCCCGAGCCGCGCCGCGACCAGCCGCCAGCGGGCCGCGCTCGCCAGCGTCGTCACGACCCCGATGACCAGGGCTATCGCGATCGGAACCGGGCCCAAGGCGCGCAGACCACCGGCGAACGCCCCGGTTCCCAGCCGCCACCACAGCGCGGCGATGAGCGCGGCCCCGGCCAGCAGTCGCAGCCACCGCATCAACCCACCGCCAAGATTCCGCGCAACCGGGCCGCCGCGGCGGCCCACTCCTCCAGTGTCCCCGCTCGCGCGGCAGCCGCAGCGCGAAGTCGTTTCCGCAGGTCAGGATCGTCGCGCCAGCTTCGGAGCGCGGTCGCGAGCGCTGCTTCGTCGCCGGGCGGGACGAGGAGGCCGGGCCGCTCGCCGTCCGGGGTGCGGCCGAGTGCGTCGGGGATGCCGCCGACGTCCGAGGCCAGCACCGGGATGCCGCGCGCGAGCGCCTCCGTGACGACCATGCCGTAGGTCTCCGCGTACGAAGGCAGGACCAGCAGGTCGGCCCGGTCGTAGGCGGCTTCGAGCGCAGATCCGTCGAGCGGGCCGGTGAAGCGGGCTCGGGGGTGGCTCAAGCCGTTGGCGTAGGCCGGGTTTCGAGTGCGCGAGCCGACGAAGTCCACTCGTAGATCGTCCACTTCGGACAGTGCGTTCAGGAGGATGTCCTGCCCTTTGCGCGGGGTCACCGCCGCAACACAGATCAGCTGGGAAACCCCGTCGGTTCCGGTCGCTTGCGGCGCCGGGTCGGTCCCAGGCGGTGCGATGTGGACAGTGGCGAGCCCGTGGCGTGCCTCGACGGCCCGGGCGGCGGCCGCGCTGGTGACGATCACCTGGCGGGCCGCCTGGAGCGTTGCGCGTTCGCGGGCATCGAGGTCAGCCGCGCGCCGCGGGTCGAGGCCAGTTTCGTCGGCTAACGGCAGATGCACGAGGACAGCCAGGTCGAGCCGGTCCGCGTGCGAAGCGAGGACGTCCGGCACTCCGCAGGCGACCAGGCCGTCGAGCAGCACTTTCGCGCCGTCGGGGACCTGCGCGAGGACCTGGTCCAGCTGCTTTTGTGCGCGGTCGTCAGGGTCCGGCCACGTGCCGTCGACCGGCCGCAGCCCCACGCGCAGGTGCTCGGCCATCCGGCGGTCGTAGGTGTTGCCGCCGCTGGGCACGCCGCGGTCGTCGATGTCGCCGGGGACCACGAAACAGGACAGTCGCACGCTGCCTCCTTCCTCACTGGAGACAACGTGCGACCGGATGATCTGGTTCAGCCTTCGAAGGTGTCCGGGTCGAAGCCCGTGCGACGGCCCTCGTCGAGGCCGCTGAGGACGTCGAGGTCGCTGTCGCTGAGGGAGAAGTCGAAGATGTCGATGTTCTCCCGCATCCGCTTCGGCGACGACGACTTCGGGAACACGACGTTGCCGAGCTGCACATGCCAGCGCAACACGATCTGGGCGGGCGTCTTGCCGTGTTTCCCGGCCAGCTCGGCCAGCAGCGGGTCTTCGAGCACCTCGCCTTGGGCGAGCGGGCTCCACGCCTCGGTCACGATGCCGTGCGCCTCGTGGTAGGCGCGCAATTCCGGTTGCTGCAACGCGGGATGCAGCTCGATCTGGTTCACCGCGGGCACCGTCGCCGACTCCGCGGCCAGCCGTTCCAGGTGCGGGATCTGGAAGTTGGACACCCCGATCGCGCGGGCCTTGCCGGCGCGCTGGAGTTCCTCGAAGCCGTGCCAGGTGGCCACGTACTTGTCCTGCTTCGGCAGCGGCCAGTGGATCAGGTAGAGGTCGACGTAGTCCAATTCGAGCCGTTGCAGGCTGCCTTCCATCGCGTTGATCGCGTTGTCGTGGCCCTGCGCGTCGTTCGCCAGCTTCGTGGTGACGAAGATTTCCTCGCGCGGCACGCCGGAATCGCGGATGCCCGCGCCGACGCCCTCTTCGTTGCGGTACATCTGCGCCGTGTCGAGGTGCCGGTACCCCGCCTCCAGCGCTTCCCGCACCCTGGCGGCGGTTTCCTCCGGCGGGATCTGGAAGACGCCCAGGCCGAACTGCGGGATCCGGACGCCGTTGTTGAGTTCGAGCTGCGGAACGCGGTTCGTCTCGATCGTCATGTCGGCGGCCTACCCGTGCCCGGCGGCGGCGAAACTCGCTCGATCAGGCAGCGACGGTCTCGCGGACCCCGAGGATTTCGTCCGCGCCGGTCACCGCGAGACACCGCCGGACCGCGTGCGCCTGCCCGGGCACGACCGTGAGCAGGGGGATCCGCTCGTGCGCGGCGAGCAGGGCGCGGACGCCGGCGCAGCTCAGGAACGCGACGCCGGACAGGTCGACGACCACCGGCCCGGTCAACGGTGCGACCGCCTCTTCGAAAACGTGCGCGGTGGCCGCGTCGAGGTCGCCGACCGGGGCGAGATGGATCGCATCCGCCCGCCGAGCCGCGCGGACAGTCAATTCGACCGGCGCGGTGACGCCGGGAATGTGGGGAGTCATGGGGTTTGCGCTCCTTTCGCAGAGATCTGCTTGGGGCGCTGACCGCAGTATGGTTCCGGACAACAGCCAACAAAGGCGACCGTACGCGTTCTGCGAGTGCGGTCAACCCGGGTGCCGGGGAGGTTCACTCCCGTGACGGCCGAGTCCGCCTGTTCGGGGGCGCCTGGTCGGCGGCGGGTTGACGGGGTGCGCAGGGGATGGGCCCGGGATGGGCGGGTGTTGGCGGGTTTGCCGGGTTGTGGTGCGGGCTCGGGTTCGTTCACTGGGCGTTCACTCGAGGGCACCGGGTTGGGGGATGCCTGCCCGCAGCGAGCCTTTGGCGAGATTGACCGCCACGATCTCGCCGTTCGCATTGCGGCTGTCAATTCGCACAGCGACCGGCTGCGTCGCGCACCGGCAGCCGTTTCCTTATCGCAGCAGCGAACCGGCCCCGTCTCCGCGCTTGCCGCATCGGCTCGGCGTCGCTGGCGCACACTCGCCGCCGCACAATGCTCGGCGGCCGAGTCGAACCGCCCAGCGACGGCGGTTCATTTCTCGTGGCAAGCGGCTCTCAGACTACTCACTCGGCTGCGACGTTCCCGCGTGTCGCAGCCGTCAATCGAGACCGGCTCTCAACTGCCGGGCAGTCTCGCGGCAGAGCAGTCCGCTTGCTCCGGAACTGCCCGCGCGCGGCTGCTGTCCATTTTGGACCGTCAGTCGCGGAGGGCGAGCTTCGCCAGTTCCTCGTCGAAGTCGAAGCAACGGTCTTCGGAGCCGACAGGAACCTCGTCGTAGGTGCGGTCGAGGAAGTCGGCTAGTTCGTTCGCCGCCGCCTCCAGCACCGCGGACCCGTCCGGCGCGTTCAGCTCGACGAGCACGCGGCTGTCGTCGGCGGCCGGCCGCACCTGGACGTCGCCGTCGCCCGCCGGGGCGAGCAGGCCGTCCGCGAGAAGGTCGCGCCCGAACAGCCAGCGCACGACGCCGCCGCCGGCGTGGTAGCCGACCGACACCGCGAACGGATCCGCCGGGTCGTATTCCAAATCGGCGCGCACCGGCAGCGGGACGGACCCGAACGTGCGCAGCCCGAAGATGATCGTCGCGCGGACGACCTGCGGTTCGGTTTCCACGACGGCGCCTCCTTCGTTACCCGGTCGCGAACCTGTCCGGACCGAAGTGAATGTTTCTCAATAAGTAACGCGCCGTAAGAGCCTAAGCTGCCCGACCGAGCAGATTTCACCCCAACGGTGGAGATCTACGTCTCAGTTGGCTACGCAAGGGCAGCATTGACAGCAGGAACGGGCAGCGCACACGGCAGTGCCCCAGCAGGGTGCGGACGCCTTCGACCTGCGGAAACGGATCGCCACGATCGTGGCACCGGACGAACTCGAACCGACCGAGGCGGCGGGGAGGTCGGTTTCCGCCGCGAAAACGATGGCTAAGACCGAGAGGGCGGAATCGGTTCAATCCCGAACGACGACTCGATTGGCGACGCATGCTCCGCCGCCCCGCGGACGTTGGTGCTCAAAAGGCCGCCACGATGCCGACAAACCGGGCCGCCCCGAACGCAAGCGCCAGATACCCGAGCACCAGCGCCGTCGCCGCCCTGCCGCGCCCCTTGCCGAGCCGGGTCCGGCGCAGCCCGACGTGGCCGAAAACAATCGCGAGCAGGGGAAGAACCAGCGGCCCCAGAACGGGAACGGGCTCCCAGTAGAGCGCGTCCCCGAGGCTGCGGCTGCGGCTCGGATGGGTCCCGACGACCACGAGCCAGCTGAGAATGCTGAGCACCAGCGCCGAGGTCGCAGCCCTGGTCGACGGCTTTTCGTCCATGCCGCGAAGCTAGCCGCCCAGAGCGGGACCGGTCCCCGGCAGAACCCCGCGCCCAGCCGGTCAGGGGCCGGGAGGCCAAGGCACTCGAGCCCCGCGCACCTGGCCCCGGGGCGAGGCGGGTGTGCCGGAGGCGGCGAGAAGCCGATCTCCGCACCACAGTATCCACACCGAGCATCGCTCCAGCTCGCCGCGCGGCAGGCAGGGCCAGGGATGCTGCAGGGTGCCGACCTCTGCTCTGCGGCGTTCCAGGTCTCTGGGCATCGCTCCGGACCTCTCTGCATCCGGCTCGACGGGCCGGATGGAATGCCGCAGGGGGGCGAAATCCCAGCCGCCCACCGCATCACTCCGGCCCCATCCGCATCGTTTCACTCCGACGCGCATCGAGCCTGGGAACAGGAATCCTCAAGGGAGCGGAAGTTCGGTCGCCAGAACATGATTCCAGCTCACTGAGCCGAGGCAGGCAGGACGCTGCGGAAACCCTGGGCACCGCACATCAACCGGTCAGCGGCTCCACTCCCCCATCAACCCGCCCGCAGTTCCCTCCGCGGAAACCCCGGGCACCGCAAGATCAACCGGTCAGCGGCTCCACTCCTCCACCCGCACCCCCATCAACCCGGCCGCCGCTCGCAGTTCCTTTCGCCGATCGCCGGGCACCGCGTGGATGTGGTTCGCCCCGAAGCGCGACAAGAAAGTCTCCGCGGCCGCGTCCAGGCGCGCGAACGCATGCGGCCATTCCCGCGTGGATCGCGAGACCAATTCCTCCGTCGTCCGGTCGTCGTAGTTCTCGAACTCCCCCAGCATCAACTGCATCCGGTATTCCCCGTCCGACCGGCTCAGCCTCGCCAAGGTCATCCGGCCCGGGGCGGCGATGTGCTGTACCGAGGCGCCTCCTGCCGGAAAGAAGAAAACCTCCGGATAGAGGTGCACTTTGGCCAGATTCTCCGCCGGATCCTCGCTCCGCGCGGCGAACCACGTCGCGTGCTGGCCGGAGTTGCACAAATCCCACACGTCCCGATCCGGGTGGTAATGCCGGACGTCGGCGAAAAGCACTGGCGTCCCGGTGATCCGGTGCATCAGCTGCATGGTCAGCGCGCCGTCCATGTCCGCCTCGGTGGCGGTGACATGCACGGCTTTAGGGCCGTTCCAGTCGTAAGGGTCGTTGAGCAGCGCCTCGGCGACATCAGCCGTCGCGAAATGTTCTGTCAGCTCCGGTTGTGCTTTGATACCGGAGAAATCCAGGTGCCGCTCCGCCGCGACATCGCGCACAGCCAGGTACAGGCGCAGTTGTCGTTCCAGCAATTCCGGGGTGAGCCGATCTCCATCGTAATGCACGGTGGCATGTTGTTCCAGCCATTTTCGACCGCTGACGGCTTCGGCGGAAGAACCGGATTCCGCGCGGCGGACCAGTTCGTACTGGTCTATTTCCTCGACGTCCACACCGAATTGGCGCATCCATTGATCGGTATTGGCCACCGCGGTGTTCATCCCCATCGGCCGCCCGCCGAAACGGCCGAAAGTCGAGCCTCGCAACGAACCGACGGCCGCCGCGGCGCTCGCGTGTGCGCCGACGTCGGCGATCAGCCCCGGGTCGGAAGGCGCGCCCCACAACCGGGTGTGCGAGCGGCCGATTTGGTCGAGCGCACCCCCGGCGGCGAGCATCCCGACCAAACCCGGCTCAGTGGGATCGGTGCTCGCGACCAGCAGCAACGGGCCTGGTGTCGCGTCCGCCGCCAACATGGTGAAGTGCGGGAACGCCCACACCGCGTAGTACAGCACCGTCACGTCCACCGAACTCGCGGCGACCGAGCGCGCGGCCGCGGTCGCGGTGGTGTTCGTGGCGACCAGTCCCCCGGTGACGACGTCGTGCCCGGCCGCGGTCAGCGCCGCGGTGAAATCGTCCACTTTGGACCGGATGAAGCCGGTGTTCCGCCGGTGCACGTGGTCGCGACCGTCGGATACGGCAAGGACACCGATTCGCGCCATATGTCAGCTCCGGTTCAGCTCGGCGTACACCTGGGCCGCGTTGTCGCGCGTCACCAGGCGGGTGGGCAGGGTCTGCGTCTTCGGCACGGTTTGGCAATCGACGAGCAGTTTTTTCGCCGCGGCAACGGCTTCCTTGCCGCCAGTCGGGTAAATGAACGTCGCGGACAGGCGGCCGGCCTCTACCGCTTTGATGCCGCCTTCGGGCACTGGCAAGCCGTCGATGCCGACGATCGGCAGGTCCGCGCGGCCCGCGTTCTGCGCGGCGATGCGCGCGCCCTCGGCCATCGGGTCGTTTTCGGAGAACATCGCCTGCGCGTCCGGGTGCGCCTTCAGCAACGCGTCCGCCTGCTGTTGTCCCTTGTCCCGCAACCAGTCCGCGTCCGCGGTGCCCACGACGGTGATGTTGCGGTCAGTGATGCCCTGGTTGAATCCGTCGCTGCGTTCCTTGGCGGGAGTCGAGCCGGCGAGCCCCTTCAGCTCGACGACTTTTCCGCCGTGCGGCAGCAATTTCTCGGCGAAGAACTTGCCCGCTTGACGGCCGATGTCCACATTGTCCGCGCCGATGAACGACGTGTACCCGTCGCCGTCCACCTTCCGGTCCAGGACCAGAACCGGAATACCCTGGTCGTAAGCCTTCTTCACGACGCTGGTGAGCGGCGTCGCCTCGTTCGGGCTGATGATCAGCAGGTCGATGCCCTGGGTGAGGAAAGTGTTGACCTGCTCGACCTGTTTCGCGTTGTCCTGTGCGGCATCCGCGTAGCTGACGCTGAATTGCGGCACGCCGGCCGCGGCCTTGCGGACGTCGTCGTCCATCCGCACGCGATACGGCTCGGCGAGATTCGCCTGGCTCATCCCGATCTTGTATTTCCCGCTGGGGCCGTGGCACTGCTTCGCGGCCGGCGCGGTGCCGGACGACGCACCCGGTGCGTTCTCGTGGGTGGTGCCGCAGGCGGCGACGGCCGAGACGAGGGCCAGCCCCGCCAGGACCAACCCGCCGCGGATGATGCCGGACATCTGCTCCTCTTTTCCCCGAACGCCTTATGCCGTGGCCGGGCGCAGCCGCTGCAGGCCCGCGGCGAGCACGATCACCGCGCCGACCACGATCAGCTGGACGTTCGAATCGATGTCGTTGAGCTGGAGAATGTTGTCGAGCACGCCGACCAGCAGAGCGCCCGCGACGGTGCCGGACACCGACCCGCGCCCGCCGGACAGGCTGGTTCCGCCGATCACGACGGCCGCGATGGCGTTCAGCTCGTAGCCGGTGCCGTCGTTGGGCCCGCCGAAGTTGTACTGTCCCGCGTGGACGATCCCGGCCAGCGCGGCGAGCAGCCCGCACAAACCGAAGACCAGCACCTTCACCCGGATCACCGGCACCCCGGACAGCACCGCGGCCTTTTCGTTGCCGCCGATCGCGTACACGTGCCGGGAAAACGCGCTCGCCCGCAGCACCAGCACCGCCAGCGCGGCGACGACCACGAAGAACAGCGCCGGAATCGGGACCACGCCGCCGAAAGTCCGCTCGCCCAGCAGTGAGAACGGCACCGGAGCCTGGCCGGGACCGTCGCCGTAGGTGATCGAAACGCCCTCGCCGCCGGACCACATCCGGGCGATCCCGCGGGCGATCTGCATCCCGGCGAGCGTCACGATGAACGACTGGATCCGGAACCGCGCGCTCGCGATCCCTTGCAGCAGACCGAAACCGAAGCCGAGCGCCAAAACGATCAGCACGCCCGGCACGAGGCCCCAGCCGCCGCTGGGCAGCAGCAGCGCGACGCCGACGCTGGCCAGGCCCATCACCGAGCCCACCGACAGATCGATGCCGCCGACCAGGATCACCAGCGTCATGCCGACCGCGATGATCCCGATCTCGGAGATCGCGCGGACGACGTTGAACAGGTTGCCGCTGCCGAGAAACACCAGCTCCCCGTCGCGATGCGGGGAAAAGACGATCGCCGCGGCGAAGACCAGCACCAGCCCGAAGACGCTCTGGAACCGGAACACCGCGGCCAGCACGGCGCGCCCCCTCACCGGACGTCTCCCATCGACGCGGCGAGCAATTCCGCCTCGCCGGCACTGGCCGTGTCCAGTTCGTGCACACTGCGTCCGCCGCGCAGCACCACCACGCGATCACACACCCCGACCAGCTCAGCCGGTTCCGACGACGCCAGCAGCACCCCGACGCCGCGTCGCGCGGCCTCGCCGAGCAACCGGTAGATCTCCGCCTTCGCCCCCACGTCCACCCCGCGCGTCGGTTCGTCCAGCAGCAGCAACACCGGTTCGGTGAGCAAAGCCCGGCCCAGCACCACTTTCTGCTGATTGCCACCGGACAGCGAACCCACAGGATCGGCGAGCGACCCCAGTTTCACCCCGAGCCGCCCCGCTTCCTCCCCCGCCACCGTCCGTTCGCGACGGCCGGGAACGATCCCGAACCGAGCCAATCGCTCCACAATGGACAACACGGTGTTCGCCACGACGGAATGTTCCAGCGCCAGCCCCGCGATCCGCCGGTCCTCGGGTACGAACGCGATACCGGACCGCAGCGAACTGCGCGGCGATCGCGGCCGGAACTCCCTGCCGCGCAAGAAAATCCTTCCGCCCAACAGCTTGCTGCCGGAAGCGCCGTAGAGCGTCTCCAACAGCTCCGTCCGCCCCGCACCGAGCAACCCGGCCACACCGACGATCTCCCCGGCCCGCACGGTCAGGCTGATCCCGTCCGGCTCCCGCCGCCCGGCGCGCGGCCGCACCACGAGATCCTCCACCCGGAGCACATCATCCTGATCCGGCGAGGACACGCTGTCCGCGCGGAACATCAGGTGCACCGGACGGCCCACCATCGCCTCCGCGGCCCGCTCGGCAGTCAGCTCAGCCGCGCTGAACTCCGCGACGACCTCGCCGTTGCGCAGCACCGTCGCGCGGTCCGCGACCCGGCCGATCTCGTCCATCCGGTGCGACACATAAACAATCGCCGCCCCATCGGCGCGCAGCTGGTCGATCACCGTGAACAGTCGCTCCACCTCGCGCGGCGACAGCGCCGACGTCGGTTCGTCCATCAGCAGGATGCGGGCGTCCAGCGACAGCGCTTTCGCGATGGTGACGAGTTGCTGTTCGCCGGTGCGCAGCCGTTCGACCGGCGTGCGCGGGTCGAGGTCCACACCGGAGCGCTGCAGCACCTCGCGCGTGGCCGCGACCATCCGCCGCCGGTCGATCGTGCCGCCGCGGGTGTGCGGTTCGCGGCCGAGAAAGACGTTCTCCGCCACCGAAAGCGCGGGAACGAGGTCGAGTTCCTGGTGGATCATCGCGACCCCGGCGCGGCGCGCGTCGGCCGGACGGGCGAACCGGACCGCCTCCCCCGCGATCCGGATCGCCCCCTCCCCGGCGGCGACCTCCCCGGACAAGATCTTCAGCAGCGTGGACTTGCCTGCCCCGTTCTCGCCGAGCAGTGCGTGCACCTCCCCCTTCGCCGCGGTGAAGTCCACCGCGCCCAGGGCACGCACCCCGCCGTAGGTCTTGCTGACGCCGGCCAGTTCGACCAGCGCGCCGCCGTCGCCCATGCCCCGCCTCTCGGCCCGCCCCACGTCGAGAAATCGATTACCCGCACGGTAGGGCCAGCTCAGGAGGGTGTCAAGGGTCACATTTTCCCATTGCCCACGGGGCATCGGCGAAGGTCCGTGAAGGGCTCCTTGAGGGAATCTGATTCCCTCAAGGAGCCCTTCACGGACCGTTGCGGAAGCGGGCCGGCGCCCGCCGGGTTCCGCGCCTGAACTCCGGGTAACCCCTGACCGACCCCCTGGAAACGCCTGGCCGTCCACTTGCCGCCGCCCCTGGCCAACCGGGCGTGATTTGTGGCATACCTCGCGAGAAATCAGGTCCGGACGACGTGACACGAGCCGTTTTTGGCGGGTTCCTACAAACCGGCAGGCGCGGCATGCGTCATCCGCGACATTGGTGTACCCGGCGGTAAGGGAGCAATGTGTACGACGAAGACAGGCGACGTTCCGGCGGGTCCGGCGTCGCCTGCTGTGCGTGGGTGTAGTTGGGTTCGCTGGGAGGCTTTGTCCGTGTTCAATCGCGTCGCCATCGTCAATCGCGGAGAGGCCGCGATGCGGCTGATCCACGCCGTCCGGGACCTGTCCGCCGAGACCGGGCGACGGATCGAGACGGTCGCGCTCTACACGGACGCGGACGCCACCGCGACTTTCGTCCGCGAAGCCGACGTCGCGTATTCGCTCGGCCCCGCCTCCGCGCGGCCGTATCTCGACCTCGCCAAGCTGGAGAAGGCGCTGGTCGACACGAAGGCTGACGCCGCGTGGGTCGGCTGGGGCTTCGTCGCCGAGGACCCGGCGTTCGCCGAGCTGTGCGAGAAGGTCGGGGTCGTTTTCGTCGGCCCGAGCGCGGACGCGATGCGCAAGCTCGGCGACAAGATCGGCGCGAAGCTGATCGCCGAGGAGGTCGGCGTCCCGGTCGCTCCGTGGAGCGGCGGCGAGGTCGCGACGCTCGAGGAAGCGCTGGCCGCCGGCGACAAGATCGGCTACCCGCTGATGCTCAAGGCCACCGCGGGCGGCGGCGGGCGCGGCATCCGCAAGGTGGAGTCGGCGGGCGACCTCACCGAGGCGTACGAGCGCACCAGCCAGGAAGCGCTGCGCGCGTTCGGCAGCGGCGTCGTGTTCCTGGAGCGCCTGGTCACCGGCGCGCGGCACGTCGAGGTCCAGGTGATCTCCGACGGCGAGACCGCGTGGGCGCTCGGCGTCCGCGACTGCTCGGTGCAGCGGCGCAACCAGAAGATCATCGAGGAGTCCGCGTCGCCGGTGCTCGGGGCGGACCAGACCGCCGAGCTGAAGGCGTCGGCCGAGCGGCTCGCGGTCGCGGTCGGCTACCGCGGCGCGTGCACCGTCGAATTCCTCTACCACCCCGGCGACCGGATGTTCGCCTTCCTCGAGGTCAACACCCGGCTCCAGGTGGAGCACCCGATCACCGAGATCACCACCGGAACCGACCTGGTGCGGCTGCAGCTGCACGTCGCGTCCGGCGGCAAGCTCGAAGGCGAGCAGCCCGCCGAGTCCGGGCACGCCGTCGAGGCGCGGCTCAACGCCGAGGACCCGGACCGCGACTTCGCGCCGTCCCCGGGCCGCATCGCGCGGCTGCTGCTGCCCGCCGGCCCGGGCATCCGGGTCGACACCGGCGTCAGCGAGGGCGACACGATCCCCGCCGACTTCGACTCGATGATTGCCAAGATCATCGCCTACGGCCGCGACCGCGACCAGGCGCTCGCGCGGCTGCGCCGGGCGATGTCCGAGACGTCCGTGCTCATCGAGGGCGGCGCCACCAACAAGAGCTTCGTGCTCGACCTGCTCGACCAGCCCGAGGTGATCGACGCCAGCGCGGACACCGGCTGGATCGACCGCGTCCGCGCCGAAGGCCGTCTCGTCACCACGCGGCACTCCGCGGTCGCGCTCGCCGCGGCGGCGATCGAGGCCTACGAGGACGACGAGGAGGTCGGCCGGCAGCGGCTGCTGTCCACCGCTTTCGGCGGCCGTCCGCAGGTGCGCCACGAAATCCGTCCGCTGGACCTGAAACTGCGCGGCGCTTCGTACCGCGTCACGGTCGCGCGCACCGGGCCGAAGCGGTTCCGGATCGGCGTCAGCGGCGGCGGCGACGTGCACCCGGCCGACGTCGAAATCGAGCGCTTCGACGAGTACAGCGGGCAGATCACCGTCAACGGCACGCGGTTCCGGCTCGTCACCGGCACGCACGGGCCGATCCACCTGGTCGAGGTCGACGGCGTCACGCACCGGATCAGCCGCGACGAGGGCGGCGTCGTCCGCTCCCCCGCGCCCGCGCTGGTGGTCGCCACGCCGGTCGCGGTGGACGACGAGATCGAGTCCGGCGCGCCGGTGCTCGTGCTCGAAAGCATGAAGATGGAGACGGTGCTGCGCGCGCCGTTCCGGGCCAGGGTCAAGGAACTGCCGGTGTCGATCGGCAGCCAGGTGGAGACCGGCGCGCCGCTGCTGCGCCTCGAACCGCTCGCCGACGAGGCCGAGGACGAGGCCGCCGCGGAAGCCGAGACCGCCGAGATCGACCTGCCCGCCGAGCAGGACGGCACCAGCGCGGCCGACCTGGTGGAGCGCGGCAGCCAGGATCTGCGCAGCCTGCTGCTCGGCTTCGACGTCGACCCGCACGACCAGGGCCGCGTGCTCAGCGGCTACCTGGCGGCGCGCGCGGAGCTGCCGTCGCGTCCGCTGGAGGGCGAGCTCGGGCTGCTGGACGTCTTCGCCGACCTGTCCGAGCTGAGCCGGAACAAGCCCGCGGCGGACGACCTCAGCGCGTCGAGCCCGGTGCACAGCGCCCGCGAGTACTTCCACACCTACCTGCAGAGCCTCGACGTCGAGCGGGCCGGGCTGCCGGAGAAATTCCAGGGCAGGCTGCGCCGCGTGCTCGGCCACTACGGCGTCGGCGACCTGGAGCGCACGCCGGAGCTGGAAGAGGCGGTCTTCCGGATTTTCCTTGCCCAGCAACGGGCTTCGAGCGACAGCGCGATCGTTTCCGCGCTGCTGCGGCAATGGCTGACCGAGGCCCCGCCCTCGGCCGAGCTGCGCGAAACGGCCGGGCTCGCGCTGGAGCACCTGATCGCCGCCACCCAGCTGCGTTTCCCGGCGGTCAGCGACCTCGCCCGCGGCGTGGTGTTCCGCTGGTTCGCACAGCCGCTGCTGCGCCGGGCCCGCGCCGAGGTGTACGCCGAGATCCGCGGCCACCTGAGCTACCTGGACCGCAACCCGGACGCGGCCGACCGCGCCGAGCGGATCTCCGGCATGGTGTCGAGCAACGAGCCGCTGGTGCGGCTGCTCGGCCAGCGGATCGGGCGGCCGGGCGCGGACCCGGCCCCGATGCTCGAAGTGCTGACCCGGCGCTACTACGGCAACAAGGCGCTCACCGACGTGCGCGTGCGCGAGGTCGCGGGCTGCTCGTTCGTCACCGCGGAGCACCCCGAACCGGCACGCGTGGTCACCACCGCGGTCGACTTCCCGCAGCTGCCGGACGCGATGCGCGCGGTGGCCGAGCTGTCCGCCGACGCCGGGGTGCCGGTCGCCGCGGACGTCTATCTGAAGTGGACCGACCAGCCCGACAGCGACGCGATGGCCGCGAAGCTGGGCGAAATCGTGGCCGCGCAACCGCTTCCGGCGGACGTCGACCGGGTCGTCACCACTGTCGCCGGGGGCGGCGGCGCGGTGATGCACCACCACTTCACCTTCCGCCGGACCGAATCCGGGTTCGCCGAGGACCGGGTGATCCGCGGGCTGCACCCGCGCGTGGCCGAGCGGCTGCAGCTGGAGCGGCTGCAGGAATTCGACCTCACGCGGCTGCCGTCGGCGGACGAAGAGGTGTACCTGTTCACCGGCACCGCGAAGGCGAACCCGGCCGACGAGCGGCTGATCGCGATGGCGCAGGTCCGGGACCTCACGCCGCTGCGCGAGGCGGACGGAAGGCTCGTGTCGCTGCCCTCGGCCGAGGACACGCTCGCCGCGTGCCTCGACGCGGTCCGCAACGCGCAGGCGCGGCGTCCGGCGAAGAACCGGTTCGACACCAACCGGATCGTCATCTACGTGTGGCCGACGAGCGAGCTGACGATGGACGAGCTGAACCTGCTCGCCCGCCGTGTGCTGCCGACCACCGCGGGCGCGGGCCTGGAGGAAATCCAGTTCCTGGCGCGGCAGCGGAACGCCGAAACCGGCGAGCTGACCGACATCGCGGTGACGGTCCGCAACGAGGTCGGCGCGGGCGTGCGGCTGTCAGTCGAGGCTCCCAGCACCGAACCGGTGCAGCCGCTGGACGACTACCGGCAGAAGGTGCTGCGCGCGGCGCGCCGCGACACGGTGTACCCGTACGAGCTCACCGAACTGCTGGCCGGCGGCGGCTCCTTCGCGGAGCATGACCTCGACGACAGCGGCGTGCTGGTCCCGGTCGACCGGCCGCGCGGGCAGAACAAGGCCGGGCTGGTGGCCGGCGTGGTCAGCACGCCGACCGAACGCGTGCCCGAGGGCGTCAAGCGCGTGGTGCTGCTGGGCGACCCGACGAAGTCGCTCGGCGCGCTGGCCGAACCGGAGTGCACGCGGGTCATCGCGGCGCTGAACCTGGCGGAGGAGCTTCAAGTTCCGGTCGAATGGTTCGCGTTGTCCTCCGGCGCGCGGATCTCGATGGAGTCCGGCACCGAGAACATGGACTGGGTCGCGGCCGCGCTGAAGCGGATCGTCGAGTTCACCCAGGACGGCGGCGAGATCAACATCGTGGTCGCCGGGATCACCGTGGGCGCGCAGCCGTACTGGAACGCCGAGGCCACGATGCTCATGCACACCAAGGGCATCCTGGTGATGACGCCGGATTCGGCGATGGTGCTCACCGGCAAGCAGTCGCTGGACTTCTCCGGCGGCGTGTCGGCCGAGGACAACTTCGGCATCGGCGGCTACGACCGCGTGATGGGCCCGAACGGGCAGGCGCAGTACTGGGCGCCGAACCTCGCTGGGGCGCGCGACGTGCTGATGGCGCACTACGCGCACACCTATGTGGTGCCGGGCGAAGCGGGCCCGCGCCAGGCGGTCACCACCGACCCGGCCGGGCGCGACGTGTCGGACTACCCGCACGCCGTCGTCGGCAGCGATTTCGCCACGGTGGGCCAGATCTTCTCCGCCGAGCACAACCCGGACCGCAAGAAGCCGTTCGACATCCGCACGGTGATGCGCGCGCTGTCCGATCAGGACCACCCGGTGCTGGAACGCTGGGCGGGCATGGCGGACGCGGACACCGCCGCGGTGCAGGACGTGCACATCGGCGGGCGGCCGGTGTGTCTGCTGGGCATCGAGTCGCGCTCGGTGCCGCGCCGCGGCTTCCCGCCCACCGACGGCCCGGACACGTTCACCGCGGGCACACTGTTCCCGAAGTCGTCGAAGAAGGCGGCCCGCGCGATCAACGCGGCCAGCGGCAACCGTCCGCTGGTGGTGCTGGCGAACCTGTCCGGCTTCGACGGCTCGCCGGAGTCGATGAAGAAGCTGCAGCTGGAGTACGGGGCCGAGATCGGCCGCGCGATCGTGAACTTCGAGGGCCCGATCGTGTTCACGGTGATCTCGCGCTACCACGGCGGGGCGTTCGTGGTGTTCTCGAAGGCGCTGAACCCGAACATGACGGTGCTGGCGCTGGAGGGTTCGTTCGCCTCCGTGCTGGGCGGCGCGCCCGCGGCGGCGGTGGTGTTCGCGGGTGAGGTCAAGACCCGGACGGCGAATGACCCGCGGGTGGCCGAGTTGCAGAAGCGGCTCGGCGAACTGAGCGGTGCCGAGCGGGCTGCTTGTGCGGCTGAGCTGGCCGAGGTGACGTCTTCGGTGCGGGCTGAGAAGCTCGGCGCGGTGGCTTCGGAGTTCGACCGGGTGCACAGCATTCAGCGCGCGGTCGAGGTCGGGTCGGTGGACGCGATCGTCAGCACGGCGCAGCTTCGGCCGCGGATCATCGAGGCGATCGAGCACGGCTTGAAGGGCTGAGGATTCCCGTGGGTGCCGGTACTCAACCGGCACCCACGGTGATTCCCCGGATCGTCTTCACCTCGCCCAGCAGCGCCGGGGTCACCTTGACCGAGTACCCGTCCAGGGCGTAGCGCTGCTCCCCCACATGCAGGTGCACCGGCGTGTTTCCCTGGTGCGCCAGCAAAGTCTGCTTCAACTCCAGCACCACCGGCAGCGTCACCTTCTCCGCCCGCGTGTGCAGCACCAGCGGCGTATCCCCGAGTTCCGTCAGATCGAGCGGCGCCAGATCCGCCCCGAAGACCGACATTTTGTCCTCCCGCCAGTTCACCCGGCCCTTCACGAGCACCGCGTTGTCCTCCACCAGATCCGCCGCGCACAACGCGTACGACTTGGCGAAGAACAACACCTCCAGCGACGCGTCCAAATCCTCGACCGTGCAAATCGCCCAGGGTTCGCCTTTTTTGTTCACCCGCCGCTCCAGCGAAGTGATCAATCCCGCGACGACGAGTTCGCCTTCTCTCGGCGGATTGTCGATGATCGCCGCGATCGTGCGCGGCGCGTGTTTGCGGAGGACGCCCTCGGCACCGTCCAGCGGATGGGCCGAAACGTAGAGTCCGAGCATGTCTCGTTCGTGCGCCAGCAATTGCTTGCGCGGCCACTCCTCAGCGGTGAATTTCACGTGCGCCAACGGTGACGAAGCCGGTTCTTTGTTTTCTCCGCCGAACAGGTCGAATTGGCCCATCGCTTCCTGGCGCTTGAGCGGGACGACGGCTTCCACCGCGTCCTCGTGCACCTGGATCATCGACAGCCGCGTGTGGCCCATCGAGTCGAACGCGCCCGCCTTGATCAGCGACTCGATCACTCGCTTGTTGCAGGCCACCAGCTCCGACTTGTCCAGGAACTCGGTGAACGAGGAGTACTTCCCCTTCTCCTCGCGCGTCTTGATGATCGACTCCACCACGTTCGCGCCCACGTTGCGCACCGCGCCCAAACCGAAGCGGATGTCGCTCCCGACGGCCGCGAACCGCAAAGCCGACTCGTTCACGTCCGGCGGCAACACCTTGATCCCCAGCCGCCGGCACTCCGACAGATAGATCGCCGACTTGTCCTTGTTGTCACCGACCGACGTCAGCAACGCGGCCATGTACTCCGCGGTGTAATTCGCCTTCAGATACGCCGTCCAGTATCCGACTAGCGCGTATCCAGCGGCGTGCGACTTGTTGAACGCGTAGCCCGCGAACGGCAGGATCGTGTCCCACAACGCTTGCACAGCCTCGCCGGAGAACCCGTTTTCGATCATCCCGGCGCGGAAACCCTCGAATTCCTTCTCGAGGACTTCCTTTTTCTTCTTGCCCATCGCGCGCCGCAGCACGTCCGCTCGGCCCATCGAGTATCCGGCGACCTTCTGCGCGATCTGCATGATCTGTTCCTGATACACCACCAGACCGTGCGTTTCGGCGAGGATCTCGCGCAGCGGTTCCGCCAGTTCCGGATGGATCGGTTCGATGGCTTGCCGCTTGTTCTTGCGGTCGGCATAGTTGTTGTGCGTGTTCATCGCCATCGGACCCGGCCGGTAGAGCGCGTTGACGGCCACGATGTCCTCGAACCCGGTGGGACGCAGGCGGCGCAACAGATCCCGCATCGCACCACCGTCCAATTGGAACACTCCGAGACTGTCACCGCGGACCAGCAGAGCGAAGGTCTCGGCGTCGTCGGTCGCCAGCCGGTCGAGGTCGACGTCCTCGCCGCGGTTGGCCTTGATGTTGTCAATCGCGTCGCCGATGACGGTGAGGTTGCGCAGGCCGAGGAAGTCCATCTTCAGCAGGCCGATGGCCTCGCACGACGGATAGTCCCAGCCGGTGATGATCGACCCGTCGTCCCTGCGCCACAACGGAATCGCGTCCAGCAACGGCTCGCTCGACATGATCACTGCGCAGGCGTGCACGCCGGCGTTGCGGATCAACCCTTCCAGGCCGCGAGCGGTGTCGAAGATCGTCTTGCACTCCTCGTCGGTCTCGACCAGCGTGCGGACCTCGGCCGCCTCCGCGTAACGCTCGTGCTTGGCGTCCACGATTCCCGCCAGCGGAATGTCTTTGGCAGCCACCGGCGGCGGCAAGGCCTTGGAGATCCGGTCCGCGATCGAATACCCGGGTTGTCCGAAGTGGACCCGCGCGGAGTCCTTGATCGCCGCTTTCGTTTTGATGGTACCGAAAGTGATCACCTGCGCGATCCGGTCGGAGCCGTATTTCTCGGTGGCGTACCGGATCATCTCGCCGCGGCGGCGGTCGTCGAAGTCCATGTCGATGTCCGGCATGGACACTCGTTCCGGGTTCAGAAAGCGTTCGAAGAGCAGACCGTGCCGGATCGGATCGAGGTTGGTGATGCGGAGCGCGTACGCGACCAGCGATCCTGCCGCCGACCCGCGACCCGGCCCGACCCGGATTCCCGCCTCGCGGGCGTGCGTCATCAGGTCGGCCGTGATCAGGAAGTATCCGGGAAACCCTTTGTCCACAATGACCTTGAGCTCGTACTCGGCGCGCTCCCGATACTCTTCGGGTACCCCGTCCGGCAACCGGTGCGCTAGCCCGGCCATTACGTCGTGATGCAGCCAGGTGGCTTCGGTGTGGCCTTCGGGGACGTCGAAGACCGGCATCCGGTCCTTGTGCGTGTACACGTCCTCGTACGACTCGACCCGCTCGGCGATCAGGAGCGTGTTGTTCGCCGCGCCCGGGACCTCCTTGTCCCAGTACTCCCGCATCTCCTCCGCCGACTTCAGGAAGTAGCCGTCCCCGTCGAACTTGAACCGGGTCGGGTCGTTCAACGTCTTCCCCGCCTGCACGCACAACAACGCCGAGTGCGTGTCCGCCTGGTCCTTCGTCACATAGTGCGAGTCGTTGGTGGCCAGCGGCGGAAGGTCCAGCAGCTTCCCGATCTCCAGCAGGCCCTCGCGCACCGACCGCTCGATCGGCAGCCCGTGGTCCATCAGCTCCAGGAAGAAATTCCCCGCCCCGAAAATGTCCTTGTAATCCGACGCCGCCTGGATCGCGGCCTCGCGCTGGCCCAGCCGCAACCGCGTCTGCACCTCGCCCGACGGGCAGCCCGTGGTCGCGATGATCCCCGCCGCGTTCTCCGCGATCAGCTCCCGATCCATCCGCGGCTTCCGGTAATACCCCTGGATCGACGCCAGCGACGACAGCTTGAACAAATTCCGCAAACCCGTCGCGTTCCCCGCCAGCATCGTCATGTGCGTGTACGCACCCGCACCCGAGACGTCGCCGCCCTCGCCCAGCTCGTCCGCACCCCGCTGGTTCGACTGCCCCCAGAACACCGGCTTCTTGTGAAACCGCGACTCCGGCGCCACATACGCCTCAATACCGATGATCGGCTTGATCCCGTGCTTCTTCGACGTCTGAAAAAACTCGTCCCCGCCGTACATGTTCCCGTGATCAGTCATCCCCACCGCGGGCATCCCCAACCGGGCCGCCTCCGCGAACAAAGGACCGATCTTCGCCGCACCGTCCAGCATGGAGTACTCAGTGTGGACGTGCAGGTGGACAAACGATGGCATGGCCGCATTGGACCCGTCGCACTACGGCGGCGTCCAACAACCGACACGCGCGCTCGGACCACCACTGGTTGTGCCCCGAGGTACCGCGGTCGGATGAGTCCTTTGTGGACTCATCCGGCCGCGGTTTTATTCTTCGGAGTCGTCGTCCGCGAGCAACGCGTACAACCGGCGGCGCGCTTCGCGAAGGACCTTGCGCGCCTCCGCGAACTGCGCCTCGCTGCCGGCGTGCGCGACCTGCGCCGCGGCCCCGCCCAGCTCGCCGATCTGCTGGTACAGCGCGGCGAAGCGGTCAGCTCCCGGTTCCTCCTCGCGCGCCGGAGACTCCCAGAGCGCCGCGAACTCCTCCTCCCGCCCGGCGACGTGCTCGCGCCCGGCTTCGGTGAGATGCGCGACGCGCCGGCCGCCCTCTTCCGCCGTGCGGACGAGGCCTTCGTCCTCGAGCTGCTGCAGAATCGGGTAGATGGAGCCCGGACTGGGCCGCCACTCGTCATTCGTGCGGCGCCGGATCTCCTGCATCAACTGATAACCGTGACGGGGCTCCTCGGCCAGCAAGGCGAGCACGGCCGGACGCACCGGACGGGCCGGCCCGCGCCCGCCTCGTCCGCCGTGCCGCGAGCCGCCGAAGAAGCCGCCCGGACCTCCCGGTCCGCCTGGGCCGCCGGGTCCTCCTGGCCCGCCGGGAAACCCGGGGAAGCCAGGGAACCCCGGAAACCCGGAAAACCCCGGCCGATGCGGCGGCCCGGGAGGCCCAGGCGGACCGGGAGGCCCCGGAGGGAAGCCGCCTCGGGCTTCGAAGACGGTGTCGCCCCAGGCTTCCTCGCCGCCGAGGTGCCCTGGATGTCCTGGGTGCTCACCCGGATGACCGGGATGCCCGGCGTGATAGGGCCACTCGCCCGGACGACCGGGAAGGCCCAGGTGCCCGGGGTGCCCGCCCGCATGACCGAAATGGCCTGGGCGCTCCCCCGGAGTACCGGGCTGCGCGTGACCCTCCTCCGGTTCGCCGGGACCACCGGGATGACCCGCGTGGTGCGGCGACTCGCCCGGACGACCGGGATGGCCGAGGGACCCAGGGTGCCCGCCCTCATCACCCAAATGGCCGGAGTGCTCCCCCGAAGGACCGGGGTGCGCCTGACCCTCCCCCGGTTCGCCCAGCCAGCCATGGCGGTCGCCCGGCTCGCCCTCATGCCCCGGGTGACCGGGCCAGCCGAAGCTGATTCCAGGTGCTCCGAAGAGCCCGGTCTGGCCGAACCTGGCACCCGGTCCGCCGAACACCGCGTGCTGGGCGAAGCCCGGGCCTCGCCCGCCGAACAATCCTGCCCAGCCGGGTCCGCTCGCGCGTCCGAACCAGGCGTCCAGGTCGCCGAACCCGTCCGGGTGCCCGTGCTCCCCGCCCGGGCCGCCCTCCCCGGGCCATCCGTGTCCTTCCCCTGGCCCGCCCGGATGTCGGCCACTCCCGTCACCGCGCGGGGGCGGCTGGTCGAAGGGTGCGCCTCGGCCCCCGTCACCAGGGAGAACTGGGCCGGGGCGGCCGAAGCCGAACGGCATCCCGGGTCCGCCGAAACGTTCCGGGCCGCCGAAGCCCTGGAACAGGTGTCCTCCGCCTGCGGTCCTTGTCATGTGCTCCTCCTTGGTCGTCGAACGATCGCCGATATGCCCACGATATATCGGCGATTGTTCGACGGCAAGGTCGCCCGGACCAGCAGGCGGAAAGGATCAGGACGTTCCGGCGGGCGCGGTCGTCGCGCCTTCCCCTCCGAAGCGGATGGACTTCGCCTCCTTGCCCAGGGAGGTCAGCACGGCGACCGCGATGAGCACCGGGATCACCGTCCACAGGAGCGCGGCCGTGTAACCCTGCGACTGCGCGATGCTCTGCTGGATCGGCAGGTTCAGCGCGGCCAGCAGGTTGCCCAGCTGATAGGTGACTCCGGGGAAGAAGCCGCGGATCGCGTCCGGGGACATCTCAGTGAGGTGCGCAGGGATGACGCCCCACGCGCCTTGCACCATGACCTGCATCAGGAACGAGCCGAGCGCGAGCATCCCGGCCCCGTGGTCGACGGCGAAGATCGGGACGATCGGCAGGCCGAGCACCGCCGCGCCGACGATGGTCATCCGGCGGCCGAAGCGTTCCGACAGCGAGCCGAAGACCAGTCCGCCGATGATCGCGCCGACGTTGTACAGCACGGCGATCCACGTGCTGGTCGCGGCGCTCAAGCCGGCGCCGCCGTGGTCGGTCGCCTTCAGGAACGTCGGGTAGACGTCCTGCGTGCCGTGGGACATCCAGTTGAACGCGGTCATCAGCAGCACGAGGTAGCCGAACCGGCGCAGCACCTTCGGGTTGAACAGGACGTCCTTGACCGACGTCCGGGTGACGCGCATCTTCTCCTGCGCCGCCTCCCACACCTCGGATTCCTTGACCCGCGCCCGGATCAGCAGGCTGATCAGCGCCGGGAAAATGCTCAGCACGAAGATCCACCGCCACTCCAGGCCGAGCGCGGTGTGGAACAGCAGGTACGCCAGCGCGGCCAGCAGGTACCCGGCGGAGTAGCCCGCCTGCAGCAGTCCGGAGAAGAACCCGCGCCGCTCCACCGGAATCTTCTCCATCGCGAGCGCCGCGCCCAGGCCCCACTCGCCGCCCATGCCGACGCCGTAAATGAACCGCAGGATCAGCAGCACGGTGAAGTTCGGCGCGACCGCGCACAGCACGCCCGCCGCCGAGTACAGCAGGACGTCGACCATCAGCGGGATGCGCCGCCCGGACCGGTCCGCCCACAGCCCGAACAGCAGCGCGCCGACCGGGCGCATCACGAGCGTCGCGGTGGTGATGAACGCCAGCTGCGTGGCGGTGGCCCCGAACGATTTGTCCTTCGCGATGTCCGCGAGCACGAACACGACCAGGAAATAGTCGAAGGCGTCCATGCTCCAGCCGAGCCACGCGGCGAGGAACGAGTTTCGCTGATCGGCGTTGAGCTTGCGTTTTCCTTGCCCCCGGCTGCGTTTTCGGTCACCGGCTTGGTCTACACCCGGCGTGGCGACGAGGCAAGAGTCGCATGTGGACTCAGGATATCCCTGACATACCAAGCGAAAGCGGAGGAATCGGGTTACTCGGACGTTTTCGCCGAACGGGTCAGCAGGTGCGCCTCGCGCATCCGGCCGTCCGCGGCGAACTGCCCGAAGAACGACACCTCGATCTCAAGCTCCTTTCCTCGTTGACGTACGTGCAACGTGTACCGCGCGGCGACGCGGTCGCCGTCGGCCATCGCCTCGTGGACTTCGATCCGGCTGTCCGGCCGGTTTTTCCGCACCGGACGGCAATGCGCGACCAGCCGGTCGCGGTCGATCCGCACCCCGTCGGCGATCTGCACGACGTCGTGCGTGTGATAGCGATCGACCACTGTCGCCGCGTCCTCGTCGGTGCGCACCAGATCGTCGGTGAACGACGTGAAGAAGCGCGCGATGAACTCCTTCGGATCAGCATGCGGATCGGTGCGTTCCAGCGTGTCCATAACCCCTCCCAGGCGAACTCTGACACACTGTAAGATATCCGCTCGAGCTAAATTTGACAAGGTGTAAGAGATGTCGAAACTCCGCGCCGACGCCCAGCGCAGCCGCGCCGCGATCCTCGACGCGGCGCTCCGCGTGCTGGAAGCCGATCCGGACGCGAGCGTCGAGGGCATCGCCACGACGGCGGGCGTGACCCGCCAGACCGTGTACGCCCATTTCCCTTCCCGCGAACGACTTCTGGCCGCCGTACTCGACCGGCTCACCGAAGAAGCCGTCGACGCGATGGACGCCGCAGGCCCGGACACCGGACCCGCGGCGGACGCGATCTTGCGAGTGCTCGACGCCGCCCGCCGAGCGTCCTCGCGATACCCGATGCTGCTGCGCCGGTTCGGTTCGACGGCATCCTCCGCGGAAGACGGCCGCGAGCAGCACGAACCAGTCGCCGACCGATTGCGGCGGATCGTCGAACGCGGGCAGCTCGCCGGCGAGTTCGACCGTCAGCCCCCCGTGGACTGGCTGGTCACGGTCATCATCCAGCTGGGCCACGCCGCCGCGGGAGAGGCCGACGCGGGACGGCTTTCCCCGGAGGACGCCGAAAAAGAGCTGTCCACCACGGTGTTACGGGTGCTCGGCGCGTCCTGACCCGGCTCAGATCGGGACGCGAGACAGAATCCGGCGCCCGATGTCCCGCGCCCACGCCCGAATCCGGTCCCAGTCGCGGAAGTCCCCCGCTCGGTTGCCCCGCGCCATCAGCTTCTCCAGGACGCCGTCCGCGAGCGCCGGGTCAAGCCGCCCGCCGAACGTCTCGGTGCGCCCCGCGTCGATCGCGGCCGCCAGCAACGTCACCCGAGCGGGCAAGCTCACCCGGGCGAGATTCGCACCCGGCCCGCACGGTCCACTGTGGAACAACCACACCGGCCGCGCCCGCAACGCTTCGGTGTTGCGCTCCAGCAACCGCACCGCCTCGGGCCGCCACCGCGCGTAGTAAAGCGCGCTGCCGACCACCACCGCGGCGTACTCCGTGACTCGGTCGACCTCGCCAGCGTCCCGCACGTCAACGGCGAACTCGGCGGCACGCAACTCCTCGCCGACGACTTCGGCGATCTCGCGCGTAGCGCCGCGCTTGCCCGCATGCGCGACGAGGACGTTGATCATGTCCTTATTGTCCACCCATCCGGCAGACCGCGCCTGTCCGGACCGTCCCCGCGATCCTGCTTCAGCGCAACGATCACCCGATCGTTCGAGGTCGGGAAGCCAACCCCCCGAACACCGTCTGCACCAGCGCCAACGCGATCAACACCCCAAGAGCGGGCGTCCAAGACGACGTAGCGTCGTGAATCGCGCCGATAGCGATCGGCCCCACCGCGGCAAGCGTGTAACCCGCCGACTGCGCCATCCCGGACAACGCCCCGGCGACGGAATAATCCTTGGTACGCAACCCAAACAGCGACAAGGCCAACGCCAACGTGATCCCGCCGGCGAACCCGGCCAGAACCGCCCACACCACCGCGGCCCCAGGCGCGACCAGCAACCCGGTCAACGCCGCCGTCAACAGCAACGACCCGGCGACAGCGACCGCCCGCTGATCAGGCAACCGATGGACAAGCGCGGAACACACCAGACTCCCGGCCAGCCCGGAAAGATTGAACAGCAACTGATGAAACCCGGCAGTCACCGAACTGATGCCCGCAGCGTGCTCGATCGAAGACAACCAGGTCACCAGCACATAGAACGCCAGCGACTGCAGACCCATGAAAACCGTGACCTGCCAAGCCAAGGCACTCGTCCACGGCCGTGCCGCACCAACCGCCGGCGCGAGCGCCGGTGCGGCCGCGGACCTCCGCAGTCGCGGAAGAAAAACCCCCAGCGCCACGAGCGCGAGCCCGGCCCAGATCCCCAGCGACAACCGCCACCCGCCGGCCTGCTGCCCGGCCAGCGGAACCGCCACCCCCGCGGCAATCGCGGCGACCCCGGACTGGACCGCCGTGTACGTCCCGGTAATCGGGCCGATCCGACTGGGAAAATCGCGTTTGACCAGCGCGGGCAGCAAGACGTTCAGGATCGCGATCGCAACCCCGAGCAGCACGGTTCCGGTCCACAGCAACACCTGCGGCGGCGTGGATCGCACCAGGATCCCGACCGCGAGCAGCAGCACCGCCGCGCCGAGCGCCCGCTCCAGCCCCAGCTTCGCGGCGACCTTGGGCGCGATCGGCGAGCACACGGCGAACGCGATGAGCGGCACGCTGACCAAAACCGAGGCGGCTACCGAAGAAAGCCCCTGGTCGGCTTGGACGAGGCTCAGGATGGGCCCGAGGGTGGTGATCGCGGCGCGCAGGTTGGTGGCGATCAGCAGCACGCCGACGAGGATGAGCGCGGGACGCAACGGGGTCCCGCGGCGGGGAGGCGCGGGAGCGGGACGGGCGGTCATGAGGCGGCCTCCGCGACGGGACGTTTCGGCTGGCGGGGAACGGTTCTCACGGACGGATCGACGGCCAGGATCGGGTCGGGACGCAGCGGGGCGCCGCCTTCGGGAGCTGCGGAGGGCGCAGGGGCGGAAGGAGCGGTCACGGCACGGACCCCGCACCGAGAATTTCCGGGCGACAGGGGACGGTCTGCGGCCCTACACCGAGAAACCCCGGCCGCCAGAGGACGGCTTGCGGTCCGACACTGAGAACCCCCGCCCGACAGAGGACGGCTTGCCGCCCCGCACCGAGAACTCCCGCTCAACACGGAACGGCCCGCCGCCCCGCACCGGGACCCCTTAGCAGACTGGGAACGGTCTGCGCCCCCGCACCGAGAAGCCCCAGCGCACCGGAGACACGCCGCAGAACCGGGTCGCTCATCGAATCCCCTCCCCGAGTCTCCCCGAGCCGCCCCGGACGCGAATGCCGTCGGAACCGCACCGGAGCGGCAGTCGCGTCGAGGCCAACCGGAATATTCCCTCCCCGCCGCCCGCCGGGAATCCCGAAGCGGGCGAAATTGTCCTTCCCGATCTTGCCCGCACCGACGCCGGGCAAGCAAGATCCTTACCGGTACACCGATTCGTAAGCCGCGCTCAATTCGCGGTGCAATTCGGTCGAGTCGGGCAGCACCTTGCCGTCCAGGGTGTGCACCCGGGTCAGCTTGCGCACCGACGACGCGACGAAAACCCCGTCCCCCGAGAACAGATCGTCCGCGGTCAGCGTCTCGATCTTCGCGGTGAAACCGGCCCTCTCCGCACCCCGGTACACCGCGGCCTGCGTCGTCCCGGGCAGGATGCCGATGATCGGCGGCGGCGTGTACAGCGTCCGGCCGCGCACCAGCACCACCGACACCGTCGGGCCTTCCAGCACCGAACCGTCGGTCGCGGTGAAGATGACGTCCGACGCGCCACGACGATCGGCCTCGCGCAGGGCGGCCATGTTCACCGCGTACGACAACGTCTTCGCGCCCAGCAGAAGCCACGGCGCACGTTCGGCGAGGCCCGGTTCGACGCCTCGTTCCAGGGTGATCGCGGCGATCCCCTCCGTCCGCTCGCGCATCATCCTCGGGCTGATCTCGAGCCCGAGCGCGAAGGCCGTCGGCGGGGAGTCGGGCTCGGCGTCCAATCCCCTGGTGTAGATGAGTTTCATCGCGATTTCGCTGTCGTCGGGCCAGTGGTCGATCACCGCGCGGATGGCCCGTTCCCACTGCGCGTCGTCCGGTTCGGGCAGCTCCGTCATCCGGGCCGACCGGGCCAGACGGTCCAGGTGCAGGTCCAGTTCCCGCGGTTCGCCGTCCTCGATCAGGACCGTCTCGAACACCCCGTCGCCGCGGAGCAGGCCGAGGTCGGCGACCTTGATCGCCGGGTCGTCCGGGTCGGCCACGGAACCGTCCAAGTAGCCAAGAACACGCATGTCTCGATCCTCTGTTTTTGGCGCCGACTTCGTCGGCGCGGCGGGACGCTGTGTTTGATGGCGCCGACTTCGTCGTCGCGGGCGGGATCGCCTTTAAGTCGGCGTCTGACGGAGCTGCGCGCCCGGCCCGGGGGGCCGTGCACGCAGCTCCGTCAG
>NZ_JBHZAG010000040.1:0-78447 GCF_042754125.1 Amycolatopsis sp. NPDC059235 | reverse complement strand
TTAAAACACCCCCCCGTTGGGGGGGGGGGTTACCTGTGTGTTAATCAGAGTCCCTCAGGGTTCCCCTCACGGACTTCTCGGCTACCGCCGCGAGCGGCTGGCTTTCATGAACTCCCGGTTGAGGTTCGCGATGCTCGTCAGCGGAATGCCCTTGGGACACGAGGCGACGCATTCGCCGGTGTTCGTGCAGCCGCCGAAGTCCGCCGCGTCCATGGTTTCCACCATGTCGAGCACCCGCTGGGCGCGTTCCGGCTGACCCTGCGGGAGCGAGTTCAGGTGCGCCACCTTCGCCGAGGTGAACAGCATCGCCGACCCGTTCGGGCAGGCCGCCACGCAGGCGCCGCAGCCGATGCAGGTCGCGTTGTCGAAGGCGAGGTCCGCGTCCGGCTTGGGAACCGGCGTCGCGTGCGCTTCGGGCGCACTGCCGGTCGGGGCGGTGACGTAGCCGCCCGCCTCGATGATCCGGTCGAACGCCGAGCGGTCCACCACCAAGTCCTTGATCACCGGGAAACCCTTGGCGCGCCACGGTTCCACGTCCAGCACGTCGCCGTCCCGGAAGGACCGCAGGTGCAGCTGGCAGGTCGTGGTGCGTTCGGGGCCGTGCGCCCGGCCGTTGATCACCACGCCGCACGAGCCGCAGATGCCCTCGCGGCAGTCGTGGTCGAACGCGATCGGCTGCGCGCCGTCCTCGATGAGGTGCTGGTTGAGGACGTCGAGCAGCTCCAAAAACGACATGTCCGGGCTGGCGTCGTCGACCGGGTACTCGACGAGCCTGCCGTCGTCGTCCGGGCCGGACTGGCGCCAGACCCGCAGGGTGAGTTTCACGTGTAGCTCCGCTGGGTGGGGTGGACGTGCTCGAAGTTCAGGATTTCCTGGTGCAGCACCGGCTTCTCGCCGTACTCCCAGGCTGAGACAAAGGAGAACCGCTCGTCGTCGCGCTGGGCCTCGCCGTCTGCGGTCTGGTGTTCCTCGCGGAAATGGCCGCCGCAGGATTCCTCGCGCACCAGGGCGTCGAGCAGCAGCAGTTCGGCGAGTTCGAGGAAGTCGGCCACGCGACCGGCCTTCTCCAGTTCCTGGTTCAGCTCCTCGCCGGTGCCGGGGACGCGGACGTCGCGCCAGAATTCCGCCCGCAGCTCGGGAATCCGGTCGAGCGCTTTCCGCAGGCCCTCGGCGGAGCGGGACATCCCGCAGTGGTCCCACATCAGGTGGCCCAGTTCGCGGTGGAACGAGTCCACGCTGCGAGTGCCGCGCACCGACAGCAGCCGTTCGAGCCGGTCGCGCACGGCGGTTTCCGCTTGGGCGACAGCCGGATCGGCCGGGTCCAGCGCGGGGAAACTGCCTTGGGCGATGTAGTCGTTGAGAGTGGCCGGGAGCACGAAGTAGCCGTCGGCGAGGCCCTGCATCAGCGCGGACGCGCCGAGCCGGTTCGCGCCGTGGTCGGAGAAGTTGGCCTCGCCGATCACGAACAGGCCGGGCACGGTGCTCTGCAGGTCGTAGTCGACCCACAGACCGCCCATCGTGTAGTGGATCGCCGGGTAGATCCGCATCGGGACCTGGTATGGGTTTTCCGCGGTGATCCGCTCGTACATGTCGAAAAGGTTGCCGTACTTGGCTTCCACCGCCGGACGGCCCATCCGTTCGATCGCGTCCGCGAAGTCCAGGTACACGCCGAGCCCGCCGGGACCGACGCCGAATCCGGCGTCGCAGACGTTCTTCGCCGCCCGCGAGGCGATGTCGCGCGGCACCAGGTTGCCGAAGCTCGGGTACATCCGCTCGAGGTAGTAATCCCGCTCGGCCTCCGGGATCTCTTGGGGAGGACGCGGGTCGCGAGGTTGCTTCGGGACCCAGATCCGGCCGTCGTTGCGCAGCGATTCGCTCATCAGCGTCAGCTTCGACTGATGCTCGCCGGACCGCGGGATGCAGGTCGGGTGGATCTGCGTGAAGCACGGGTTCGCGAAGTACGCGCCGCGCTTGTGCGCCCGCCAGATCGCGGTGGTGTTGGAGCCCTTCGCGTTGGTGGACAGGTAAAAGACGTTGCCGTAACCGCCGGTCGCGAGCACGACGGCGTCCGCGAGATGCGTGGTCACCTCGCCGGTCACCAGGTCCCGCGCGACGATCCCGCGTGCCTTGCCGTCGGACACGATCAGGTCCAGCATCTCCGTCCGCGGATGCATTTCCACGCCGCCGGCGTTGATCTGCCGCGCCAGCGCCTGGTAGGCGCCGAGCAGCAACTGCTGTCCGGTCTGGCCGCGCGCATAGAACGTGCGCTGCACCTGCACGCCGCCGAACGAGCGGGTGTCGAGCAGCCCGCCGTACTCCCGGGCGAACGGCACGCCCTGCGCCACCGCCTGGTCGATGATCTGCGTCGACACCTGCGCCAGCCGGTACACATTGGACTCCCGGGACCGGAAGTCGCCGCCCTTCACCGTGTCGTAGAAGAGCCGGTAGACCGAATCGCCGTCGTTGCGGTAATTCTTCGCCGCGTTGATGCCGCCCTGCGCGGCCACCGAGTGCGCGCGCCGCGGCGAGTCCTGGAAGCAGAACTGGACGACGTGGTAGCCCTGTTCGGCGAGAGTCGCCCCGGCGGACGCGCCGGCGAGACCGGTGCCGACCACGATGATCCGGTGCCGCCGCCGGTTGGCCGGGTTGACCAGCTTCGCGCCGAAGCGGCGGCTGTCCCAGCGGTCCTCGATCGGGCCTTCCGGCGCCCGGGTGTCGGCGATCGGCTCGCCGAGCGTGTAGTCGCTCATGTCAGGCCACCCATCCCGCCATCACGGCGATCGGCACGATCAGGAAGCCGCCGGTGATCACGACGGCGAGCACGGAGCCCACGGTTTTCAACGCCCGGTCTCGCGTCTTGCTGGTGATCCCCAGGGTCTGCGCCGCGCTCCAGAAGCCGTGGTTGATGTGCAGGCCGAGCATCAGCAGCGCGACGATGTAGATCAGGTTGACCCACCAGACCTGGAAGTCCGCGACGATGTTGTGGTACGGCTGGCCGTCGCGGAAGTCCTGGTTGGCCACGCCGACCGTGAGGTCCAGGATGTGCCACACGATGTAGAGCGCGAGCGTCGCGCCGCCCCAGCGCATGGTGTGCGTCGCGAAGCTGGCCTTGCGCCGCTGGCCGTGCGCGTACTTCACCGGGCGCGCTTGACGGTCCCGTTTGGACAGTTGCACCGCAGCGACCACGTGCAGCACCAGTGCGATCAGGAGCACGGTCCGCTGGATCGAGAGGTACCAGGCGTTCTGCAGCACCGGTTCGCCGATGGTGCGCAGCCAGGCCGCGTAATCGTCGAAATGCTGTGGTCCCAGGAAAACCTTCAGGTTCCCGGCCATGTGCACGAACAGGAACGCGACGAACATCAGCCCGGTGACGGCCATGACGGCCTTCTTGCCGATGGTCGAACGCCAGAACGTTACGAGCGCCGGGCGACGGCGGGGCGGAGCGGGTGCGAGTGCCACGGAACCGACGGTAAGTCGGCGCCGACGAGAGGGCAAACACATGATTTCTCTTGACACCAGAGGTAACGCCTATGATGGTGCTCGTGCAGTTCCAACAGCTGGCGTACTTCCTGGCAGTGGCCGAGACGCGGCATTTCACCCGCGCCGCCGAACGCATGCGTGTGGCGCAGCCCTCACTGTCGCAGCAGATCCGCGCGCTGGAACGGGACGTCGGCGCGGGGCTGTTCCACCGGATCCGCGGGAATGTGACGCTCACCGAGGCGGGGGAGACGCTGCTGCCGATCGCGCGCCGGATCCTCGCCGAGACGGAGACCGCGTACCGGGCGATCCGCGAGCTGGACGAACTGGGCCGCGGCCGGGTACGGCTCGGCGCGACCCCGAGCCTGTGCACCGGTCTGCTTCCCGCGATGCTCGCCGCGTTCCGCCGGGACTACCCGGGCATCGAGCTGGTGCTGCACGAAAGCGGGTCGCGGGATCTCCAGACCGCGCTGTCGGAAGGCGGGCTGGACCTCGCGATGATCGTGGACAGCCGCGTCCACGACGATTCCCGTTTGGAGAGCCGGGCGCTGTTCGTCGAAGACCTCGTGGTGATCTCGCCGAAGGACGCGCCCGCCCCGGTGCGCGGCCGGATGCCGATCGGCGCGCTGCGGGACCGGCCGCTGGTGATGTTCCGGCAGGGCTACGACCTGCGCGAGGCGACCGTGGCCGCGTGTCGCGCTGAGGGATTCGACCCGCTCTTCGCGATCGAAGGCGGCGAAATGGACGCGGTGCTGGAGCTGGTCCAGGCCGGGCTGGGCTTGGCGGTGGTGCCGAGCACCGTGGTCGGGGACCGGTTCCGCCGCACGCGGTTCACCGAACCCGGGCTGAGCCGGGTGGTGCGGCTGGCGTACCGGCGGGATGTCGAGCAGCCGCGCGCCGTGCGGGCGCTGCAGGAGGCGGTGGTGCGGTACCTGGGCGGCGGCGTCGCCCAATTGCCGCCCGGCACGCGTCCGCTGGTCGGCGGGTGATCAGCGAGTCAGGGAGTCCAACACCAGGTCGATCAGCCGCTGCGCTTGCGGTTTTTCGCAGTGCTGCGCGGAATACGCGATACCGCCGATCAGGAGCAGGACGTCCTCGGCGGGCACGTCGGACCGGAGCGTCCCGTCGTCCGCTCCTGCTGCGAGCAGGTCGCCGACGGCATCGAGGAGCAGCTTCCGGCTGTCCGAATAAGGATCGACGCCGGACGCGATGACCGCGTTGAGTGCTTCGGACATCCCGTGCTTCGCGCTGACGTACGCGAGGAAATGCGTTAGCCACTCGCGCATTGCTTCCGCGGCTGGGTGCTGTGTCAGGAGGGCTGCCGCCTGCTCGCAGACTCCCGCGAGGTGGTGTCGGTAGGCGGCGTCGATCAGCGCTTCACGGGTCGGGAAGTGCCGGTAGAGCGTGCCGACGCCGACCCCAGCCTGCTTGGCGATCGCGGCCGGCGCCGCCGCGAGGCCCTGTTCGGCGAAGGCCTGTGCGGCGACCTCCAGGAGCCGGGCACGGTTCTCGAGCGCGTCTCGCCGGGTGCGGCGCGGGGCGTCGGCCATCGGGTCCCTCCGAGGTTGCTAACCGGAACGCGTTCCGGATAGTCTAAGCGGAACACATTCCGATTAACCTTACTTTGGAGAGGTCGCGCCATGTCCGCACGGCATTGGTTCGTCACCGGCGCTTCCGGCGGCTTGGGCCGTCGGCTGGTCGAAGAGGCACTTCGCCGCGGCGAGCACGTCACCGCGACAGTCCGGCGTCCGGACGCGCTGCCCGCTTCGCCGCACCTCACTGTCGAACGGCTCGACCTCACGCGTCCGGCCGACGTTTCCGCGGTGATCGAGCGGACGGTTCGGCGGCGGCCGGTCGACGTGGTCGTGAACAACGCGGGCTATGCCGTCGTGGGCGCGGCGGAGGAGATGACGCCCGAGCAGATCCGCGACCAGATCGAGGTGCTGCTGCTCGCCCCGATCCTGATCACCCGCGCGTTCCTCGGCCCGATGCGCGAGCGAGGCGGCGGGCGGATCATCCAGATCTCCAGCATGGGCGGTCAGCTCGGCTCGCCGACGCACAGCGCGTACCACGCGGGCAAATGGGGATTGGAGGGGTACACCGAGAGCGTCAGCCGGGAGGTCGCCGAGTACGGCATCCACCTGACCGTGGCGCAGCTCGGCGGGACCCGGACCGGCTTCGCGTCCGCGCTGCAGTACACCGCCGAAACGGCTCCTTATCGCGACAACGCTGTCGGCCGGACCCGCCGCTACCTCGAATCCCTCGACGACAGCGCCCTTTCCGGCGACCCGGCCAAGATCGCCGCGCTGCTGTACGAGACCACCCTCCAGCCGAACCCGCCGCTGCGCCTTTCCCTCGGTTCGGACACCTACGACGCCGTCCACAATGCACTCACCGAACGGCTGAACTGCCTTGAGTCGCAACGGGAACTGGCCGCTTCGGTCGCTTTCTGACTACATCCCCACCGACTGCCGCTCCGGTTCGATCAGGCCGACCACGCGTACCTGCTCGCGCGTGTACGGCTGCCCGATGTATTTCTTGGCCACCGCGTCGACGATCTCCCACGCCGGGTCGCCCTCGATCCATTCGGCCACCCGGCCGCGGATGGTGACCGGCTCGAACGGATTGTCCGGCGGGGTAAGGGAAATCGCCACGCGGGGGTCGCGGCGGAGGTTGCGGGCCTTGCGGCTGTCCGGACCGGTGAGGAAGACGATCCGGTCGCCGTGCGTGCCGATCCACACCGGGACGACGTGCGGCGATCCGTCCGGGAGCACGGTGGCGAGGTGGGCGATCGGAGTGCCGTCGAGGATGCGGCGGACATCGGGGTTGAGCATGGTCTTGGTTCCTTTCAGCGGAGAATTTCGTAGTGAAGATGGGTGACGCCGGGTGCCGGGACGGCTTCGACCAGCCTGAGCCGGACGTGCTCGGGGAGTTCCCCGAAGAAGCTCCGCCCGCCGCCGAGCAGGATCGGGATCTGGTGGAGGACGAACTCGTCGACCAATCCGGCCCTGATCGCCTCGGTGACCAGAACCCCGCCCATGAGTGCGACGTCCTTGTCTCCCGCCACCGCCCGCGCGCCGGCTACAGCCTCTTCGACGCTAGTCGCCTGGGTCTGCGCCGCGCTGAGCTCCGGCACCGGCTGGTGGCTGACCACGAACAACGGAGCGGTCGGATGCGGACCACTACCGCCGAAGTGGCTTGAATGGTCGTAGGTCGTGTGCCCGACCACCGACGCCCCCACGCGGTCGGCGAGCTTGTCGAAGACCCGCGCACTGGGCTCGGACAGGGCGAACCCGTCGAGGACTTTGCTGGCCGTGTCGCCGGTGAAGTACCAGTCGAACAGCGCTCCCGCGTCGCCGAGCCCGCTCCCGACCTCGTCGGCCCCTTCCGGGAGGCGGCCGCTGATGTAGCCGTCGACCGAGACGGAGAGGGCGCTGAACACTTTGGTCATGACGATCCTTAATAGTCGCTTACAGTGCCTGGGGAAAGTCGAAAACCCGATGCGGGTCGAAGCTTTTCTTGAGCGCGGCGAGCCTGTCGTAGTTGCCGGCGTGATAGGCCCGGACCGGATCCTCGAGCGCGAGATCGGGAAAGTTCGGATAAACCCGGCCGGACCCTTCCGCGTGCGCCGTCCTCCACGCCTGGTCCACCCACGGATCGCCCGGCTCGCTGACCTGCTCCAGCAAAAACCGCTCACCCCGATGCGCAAACGCGGTCTCGTCCTCCGCGACCCGGTTGTACGCCCCGCCCATCGCCGTGAACGCCAGCCGCCGGTTGCCGGTCAGCCCCTTGAGCAGTTCCCCTGTAGTGCCCTCCGACATCGCCCCCGCGAAGAACTCCGACCGGACCCGGCTCGCCGCGGCCGAGTCCAGCGTGCTGAATGTCGGCTTCACCATGCTGTAGGGAACATCCAGTCGGATGTCTATTGCATACAGAACACCGGCCCGTGCGGTGAACTCCCTGAGCCACTCCCGGGTCGCCCGCGGCGGGAGGGTGGAGACCCCGAAGAGCGTCGCGCGTCCGGCTTGGACAGTGAGGTTCACCGTCAGCCCGTCGGGTGCTCCGGGCGCCCAGTCCTGCCAGGCCTTGACGAGGCCCTCCTGCTCTTCCCAGGTCCCCTCGATCCGGCAGACCGACGGCTCCGGCACCGTCGCGAACCGCAACTCCGTCACGATGCCGAACTGCCCGCCGCCCGCACCCCGCAATGCCCAGAACAGGTCAGCTTCCCGGTCCTCGCCGCACTCCACGACGCTCCGGTCCGCGAGCACCACCTGCGCGCCGACGAGCCGATCGCAGCTCAGCCCGTACTGGCGGCCGAGGAGCCCGATCCCGCCGCCGAGCGTCAGCCCCGCGATGCCCACGGTGTCACCGCACCCGGCCGGAATCGTCCGGCCGGACTCGTGCAACGCCGGGTAAACCGCACCCAGCCGAGCCCCGGCGCCGATCGTCGCCACGCCACCGTCGTCCACCTCGATCCGGTCCATCCCGGACAGATCCGCCACGATCCCGCCGGCCGGGCACCGGTCCACGAAACAATGGCCCCCACCGCGCGGCACGACGCGTCTGCCGGTCTCGGCCGCGTAGGCCATGACCTGAACGACATCCGAGACGGAATGACAGCGAACGACCAGCCCCGGTTTCGGACTGGCTCCGTACCCCGGCGAACCGGGGGAGAGGACGTCGAGCGCGGTCAGGTCGATCACGGAGGCGACGCTACGGAGTTCCAGGGGGCGGTTCTTGAACAAAACGCGCACGGGAGATGCTCACGCCTGGACTGGCGAACGGCTTCGGGAATGGCCGCCTGCGAAGCGCGGCGGGCTGGGCCGGGGGAGGTTTTGAGACCGCGTGGTGCGCTGGAGTCCCATCGGGACTCATTGCCACCCGCACGGAGATACCGCCCCGCTGCGGCGAACACGTCCGGTTGGCGAGGGATGGCGGGTTGATCGTGCCCCGCGTGCCCGGGTAGGTCAGGGGGAGAAGCCTCGACAACCGCGTCGTCTGATGGGGTCTCATTCCTGCCGCGTGGAGATACCGTCCCGCACCGGCCAATATGTGCGGGTGGCGGGTCGCGCGTGTCCACGCCCCGGACCGGCCAAGCCGAGAAGCCCTGGGAGCCGCGTCATCCCGTGGAGTCCCCTCGGCACTCATCCCCACCGCGCGGAAACCCCGCCCCGCACCGAAGAATGCCTCCGGGTGGCGAGAAACGGCGCGTACGAAGCGGAATGATCATGCCCGCAAGCGCACCGGTCAAGATCGCCCCCGAGCAGCTGCCTCGGCGTGACCCCGGTCAGCCTCAGGCATTCGCGGCTGAGATGAGCCTGGTCGGCATAACCGGCGTCGACCGCGAGGCTCGCCATCCCGTCCGCGCCCCGCCGGCCGCTCGCGATGGCGCCTGCCTGGGCCAGCGCGAGGAATCCCTGGAACCGCAACGTCCGCTGCAGCACCTTCGGACTCATCCCGACTGCCTGCAGGCACCGCCTGCGCAGTTGGCTCGCGGAGAGCGCGAGGTGCGCGGCGACCGCGTCGACGCCGACCGGGTCCCACGGCATCAGCACCTGCACCGCTTCCCCGACCAGCGGGTCGAGCCCGCCGGCCCGGCGGAATTCCCGCACGAGGTGCGCCTGCAGCGCGGCCAGTCCGAGCTTGGGCGTCGCGGCGAGCGCGACTGCCTCGACGAGCCGATCCGCGGTCCGGCCCCACAACTCGGCCAGGCCGAGATGCTGGTCGGCCAGTTCGTCGAGCCCGGCGGGCAACGGAGGCGCGGCCCCCGGCCGGAACCGCACGCCGACGACGGTCGTCCGCGCCGGAATGACCTCGATCCGCGGCCCGGTCAACGGCCCGAGCAACCGCGGTCGCCCACCGACCGGGAAGTGGATCTCGACGCCGCCGGTCGGCAGATGCCGCTGCACGTACGGCGCGTCGCCGGTGCGCTGGATCCACACCGTGCGCACGACTCCCGCCAGCCCCGGCACCGGCGGACGCTCCACATACGCGTTCATCCCCGTACCGAAGCGTTCCGCCGGGCGCACGTCAAGCACCTGCGAGGGTCGGCGGCCCCTTCTCTTTGCCCGGAAATGCTTTTCCCGGTGAGAATGCAGTTCGGAAAAGTGTCGCCACGGTGGTCGTTCGCCCGCAGGCACCGGGTCACAAGTCCCTGGACCGGAAGACCTTCTCCCGTAGTCGCCAGGCGTCCCGCCCCGGGATTCTCGCTGTCTGAAGCCGGGAAACACCGTGCTACCGAAGGAGGCGCCCGGTCATGCCGACGTTGCTCATCATTGTGCTTGTCCTGGGCGCGGGTCTTTTCGTGGGAGGGCTGCTGGACAGAGCCAGCCAGACCCACGCGCGCTTCAACAGCTACCGGCAGCGCACCGCCACCGGCCTGGTCACCTGGGTGCGCAGTGCGGTCGCCGCTGTTTTCGGAGTCGCCGGGCTGCTGGTTTTCCTTTATGTCGTGGTGACTTTCTCCTCCGCGCGGTAACCGCCTGCCCGGCGCTCTCGCCCTGACGCTCGAGCAAACGACGGCGTTGGCCCGGGTTTCGGCCGACCGGCGAACCAGGCAACGGGCGCGACGGCCCCAGCACCGGCCCGGCGGCTGTCCCGTTGCTGCGCCGGGAAGGTCCGAGTCCCGGAGCAACCGTGCAAGCATCGTCACGGCACCGCGACCGTCCCGGAGACGGCCCGGGCACTTGCATCGGCACCCGGCATTGGGGTCGGGTGCCTGCACCAGCACCGGGGCACTGCATCGGCATCGGTACCGGGCACCTGCATCGACACTGGGCATCGACACTAGCTGCTGCACGACACCGATACCGCCGGTAGCACTGCCCCTGCCGCCGACTACAGCACTGACGCCGACACCGACACCGACCGCACCACTGCCACCGACTACTGCGCCGACACCGACTACGGCACTGACACTGTCTTTGGAGCAAGCTCCGGCTTCGTCTTAGCCCCTTTCACGCGACCGTCCCGAAGCCCAGACCGCAGAGAATCCTGTCCACTGTGAACCGCGAACCGTGAACCGTGAACTGTGAACCACAGGCACCATTCAGCCGACCGGCACACCAGCGACTAAATACTGCATACAAAATTCTGCCGAACGAAGACCGTAGACGCGCCTCAGATGTACCCGCAAACATCCATCGCCGCGACGACCTTCCGGAACCCCGCGATGTTCGCCCCGCTCACGTAGTCCCCGGCGACCCCGTGCTCGTCGGCGGTTTCGAGGCACGTCCGGTGGATGTCGGTCATGATCTCCCGCAGCGTCCGGTCCGTGCGCTCGAACGTCCACCGCTCGCGCGCCGCGTTCTGCTGCATCTCCAGCGCCGACACCGCGACCCCGCCCGCGTTCGCGGCCTTTCCTGGGCCGACCGCGACCCCGGCCTCGCGGAAGATCTGCAGTGAACCGGGCGTGCACGGCATGTTCGCCCCCTCGGCGACCGCGCGGACGTTGTTCTTCACCAGCCGCAACGCGGACTGCTCGTCCAGCTCGTTCTGCGTCGCGCACGGAAGCGCGAGGTCGCATGGCACATCCCACGGCGTGCCGTCCGTGACGTACTTCGCCGACGGCACGTGATCCACGTACTCCGAGAGCCGCCCGCGCCGCGCGACCTTCAAGTCGTGCAGCACTTCCAGGTCGATCCCGCGCGGATCGTGGACGTACCCGCCGGAATCCGAGCACACGATCGGCCGCGCGCCGAGTTCCTGGAGTTTCGCGATCGCGTGGTAGGCGACGTTGCCCGAACCGGACACCACCGCGGTGCGGCCGGAGAACGAGTCGTCGCGCGCGCCGAGCATCGCCTCGAGGAAGTACACCGTCCCGTATCCGGTGGCCTCCGGACGCGCCGGAATGCCGCCCAGCAGCGGGTTCTTGCCGGTGATCGTGCCCGCGTCGTAGCGGTTGGTGAGCCGCTTGTACTGGCCGAACAGATAGCCGATCTCGCGCCCGCCGACGCCGATGTCGCCGGCCGGGACATCGGTGTCCGGGCCGATGTGCCGGACCAGTTCGGTCATGAACGCCTGGCAGAACCGCATGATCTCGCCGTCGCTGCGGCCGGCCGGGTCGAAGTCGGACCCGCCCTTGCCCGCGCCGATGCCGAGGCCGGTGAGCGCGTTCTTGAAGATCTGCTCGAAGGCGAGGAACTTGACCGTCCCGAGCGTGACGTCGCCGCGGAAGCGCAGCCCGCCCTTGTACGGCCCGAGCGCCGAGCTGAACCCGACCCGGAAGCCGCGGTTGACGTGCACCGCGCCCGCGTCGTCGGTCCAGACCACCCGGAACATCACCTGCCGCTCGGGCTCGCACAGCCGCTCCAGCATCGCGGCGTCGCGCAGGCCCGGATCCCGCCGCAGCGCGGGCCGGATCGCTTCGAGCACTTCGAAGACGGCCTGGTGGAACTCCGGCTCGGCCGGGTTCTTCCGGACGATCTCCTCGTACACTTCGCGCGATGTCCTGTCGAGTGCCATCCGCCGATGATGCCGTCCGAGTGCCGGATTTCGCACCCCCGACGGGGTTTGCGAGGTTAGGGGGTGACCAGGCTCACGCATCGAGCACTACATCGGTAGTGGGTACCGCCTGGCAGGCAAGGCACTGGTCAGCGGGCAGATCGTCGGCGACGGCGACCAGGTGCGCGACGCTTCCGTCGAGCACCGGCACCGCACAGCTTTCGCACTGTCCGAGCCGGCATCCGCTGGGCAGCGCGACGCCGGACGCCTCGGCGAACCGCAGCAGATCCCCGTCGCCGGCTCGCCAGGTCAGCTCGCGGCCGGACCGCGCGAACCGCACAGTGGCCTTGGCGCCGTCCGGGATCTGGACCGGCGCGAGCGCGGCGTGGAACTTCTCGGTGAAAATGTCGAAGCGCGGCACGCCTCGCTCCACCAGGCCGGCGGTCACCTCGTCCAGCATGATTCCGGGACCGCACAAGTAGAACCGGGCCCGCCGCCGGATCAGGTCGGCGTCGACGCGGTCAGCGGTGATCCGGCCGGTGAAATCGCAGGGCTCGTCCGGACCAGGACGGCTGTAGTGGTCCAAGATCTGGACCGTCGGCAGACCGCCGGCCAGCGCGGCGATGCGCTCGCGAAACGCGTGCCGAGACCGGTCGCGGCTGCCGTGGTGCAGCACGATCTCCGGTGCCGACGCCGGGTCGAGCGTCTCCAGATAGCTCAGGAACGGCGTGATCCCGATCCCGGCGGCGAGCAGCACGATGGGTCGCGAATGGACAGTCGGCACCGCGAACCCGCCGGACGGAGCCGTGACCAGCAACCGAGTCCCCGGCTGAACGCGGTCGTGCACCGCGGGCGAGAACTTCCCGCCCGACACCCGCCGTACCGCGATCGCGTACCCGCCGTCCGGCGCTTGCGCGGCCCCAGTGAGCGAATAACTGCGGGTCAGCCCAGGTGCGTCCGGCCAGGCGACCGTGATGTGCTGCCCGGCGCGGAACCCCGGCACCGGCCGCCCGTCGACCGGTTCGAGGCGCACCGACCGGATGTCCTCGGTCTCGAACTCCGCGCCCTCGACCACGAACTCCCGCTGCCCGGTCCACGGCCGCGACTCGTCCGGCCGGACGTCGCAGAACGTCGAGCGCAACGGAACCGATCCGCTGACCGGGTCATGGGCGTCGTCGCCGACGAGCAGGTTGTAGTTGGTCCCGCCGTCCTCGAGCGGGTCCGAACCGGGCAGCGCGAGGTCAGGAGCGGGTTGCCACCAGCCGTACTCCGCCACGACCACGTCGCGATGCAGCGCGGGATCGATCCGCGCCCGCATCCGGACGTCCGCGGAAGCGGTCGTGATGCGGACCCACTGCCCGTCCTCGATCCCGCGCTCCGCCGCGAGTTCGGCGCTCAGATCGACGGCCGGTTCCGGGGAACGCTTGCGCAGCGACGAAATCCCGCGATGCTGGCTGTGGCAGAAATACCCGTTCTTCGCGCACGTCAGCACCAGCGGGTGCCGCGGATCCGGCGTGGGCGGTTCCGCGTCCGGGACCGCGGGCTGGCCATGCTCGGCGAGCCGCTCGGAATACAGCTCGACCCGCCGGGTCGGCGTCGCAAACCCTGTCGCCGCACCATTTTCCGCGCACTGGGCATACTTGCGAAACTCAGTTCGCAACGGCAGATCAACGCCGCCCGGCCGCTCGCGCAATTGTGCGGCAGTGAGGCCGAGCGGGGCGAGTTGGTGATCCCAGCCGTCCTCGATGCGGCCGTCGAAGAACTCCGCGCCGAGCCCGAGTCGCTCGGCCAGTTCGAACACGACCTCAGTGTCCGAACGCGACTCACCGATCGGATCAGCCATCCGCGGCCGCAACTGCACGTGTTCCTGTGCCGCCTGGGTGATTTCGAAACCCGCCTTGACGGCCTCATGCTCCCACGGCGTCTGAACCGGCAGCAAAAGATCGGCGAACCGCGCGGTCGGATTCTCGAACAAATCAAGATGCACCGCGAATTCCAAGCGCCGCAACGCTTCCGCAGTACGTTTTGGATCTGGTTGAGACAGCAGAAGATTTCCGCCGAATGACACCAAAGCCCGTACCGGATAAGGCTTCTCGTCGAGAACCGCCCGGCAAAAGTCGCGCGCGGTCACCCATCCCTGCGCGGGTGGCCCGAGCGGAAACTCCTGAAGGCCAAGGGCTTTCGCACGCTGCTCGGGTGCGAGCTGATCCGGCGACGTGACCGGCGCGACCGGCAGCTTCGGCAGGACAACGTTGCCGCCGGGGGTGTCATAACTGCCGGTGAGCGCGTAGAGAGTGGCGATCGCACGCTCGGTCTGCGTCGCGTTCGCGTGCTGACCGACCCCCGACCATGCCGCGTAGGTGACGGATTTCGCCTCGGCAAGGTCCGCCGCGAAAGCTTCGATCGCCGCGCCCTCGACAGTCGTCACCGCCTCGGTCCGGTCGAGCGGCCACGCGGCACAGGCCTGCTCGTAATACTCGAACGCGGGAATGCACTCAACGGAACCATTCAACGTGCGCACGCGACGTTTTCCGTGCAACGCGAACCCTTCCGGTCCGGTCGCCGGATAATCCGTGTCGTACGGCTCAGCTTGGCCAGCCGCTTCGTCCCATACTGCGAATCCGGCCCCGGCGGGGTCAATTTCCGACGCCCGCAAAAACCGTCCATTGTCGACTCGGACCAGCAGCGGAGCGTTAGTCCACGACCGCACGAACGCTTCGTCGTGTCCACGACGCTCGAGCAACGCCCGAGCGACCCCGAGCGCGAGCGCACCGTCGGTGCCTGGCCGGACCCGGAGCCAATGCTCGGCCTGCACCGCGCTCGCAGTCCGCCGCGGATCGACAACCGCCAGCTTCGGCGTCCGCGCCCCGGCCAATGCCGCAGATTGCGCAAGCCACGCTTTGGCCGGATTATGCCCCCACAACACCGCGAATTCCGTCCCCGCGTAATCCGGGGCGGGCAGTCCCGAACCGAACGTGAACGCGTGCGCGTAATCCTTGTGCCAGTTGCAAATCTCGGTCGAGTACAGCGTGTTGGGGCTGCCGAAAAGCCGGATGAACCGCTCGACCCAGTCGATCGAGTCGGACATCGGCGTGCCGCTGGGGGAGGTGACCGAAAACGCGACCGCCTCCGCCCCGCTGACCGCGCGGATGTCGCCGAGCCGCGCCGCGATCTCGGAAAGCGCTTCGTCCCAGCTGATCTCGCGCCACTTCGGATCCGGGTCGGACTTCGGCGTGGTGCGACGCAACGGCCGGCGCAGTCGTTCGGGGGAGTAGACCAATTCGGGCGCCGCGCGGCCCTTCGGGCACAACGCGGCCCCGGTCGGATGCGCGGGATCCGGCCGGACGCCGCGCAGCGTTCCGTTCTCGACTGTGTAGACCGCGCCGCAGCGCGACCGGCACAACGTGCAGTAACCGCGAACCTCAGGCATGAGTTACTCCTTAGTAACCGGCTACCGGTTACTCCTGTACGATGCGGGACGGAAGCGGGCGAAGTCAAGCCCGCGAGAGCGGAGGAGTGCTCCCGTGACGCAGCTGCAGCGCACCAACCTGCGCGAACAAGTGCTCGAAGTCGTGCGGCAGGCGATGGTGTCCGGCGACCTGCGCCCCGGCGACATCTATTCGGCGGCCGCGCTCGCGACGCGCCTGGGCGTGTCGAGCAGCCCGGTGCGCGAGGCGTTGCTGACGCTGGTCAACCAGGGTCTCCTGGAACCGGTCCGCAACCGCGGCTACCGGGTCGTCGCGATGACCGAACGAGACCTGGACGAAATCTACGAAATGCGACTGCTGCTCGAGGTCCCGGCGACGCTGTCCGCCGCCGCGGCCGCCGGCCCCGACGACCTCGCGCGCCTGGACGGCCTGGCCGCCGAGATCGAGACCGCGGCCGGGGAGGGCGATGTCGCGCGATTCCTGGAGGCAGATCGCCGATTCCACCTGGACCTGCTGTCCCTGGCGGGGAACGGGCGGCTGACCGACGCCATCGCGAACCTGCGCGACCAGACGCGCCTGTACGGCTTGGAAAAACTCGCCGAGCATGGCCGGTTGGCGGATTCGGCGCGGGAGCACCGGGAGATGCTGGCGACCGTGGCGGCTCGGGATTGGGGCCGGTTGGAGGGGCAGGTGCGGACGCATCTGAAGCACATCCGGGCGGATTGGGCTTCGGGCTGAGCTGGGGTTTGGTGTGGTGGCAGGGCGATCGGGTGTCGTTCGGTTGAGCGAGGGTTTTGCTGCGTCGGGCTGTGGGGGGGCGAATCGCTGATCGGTGGGTCCTGGTCTGGACGATTGGCAGTAGGAACTTCCGAGTGTGACCCGGTGTTTGCGAGCGAGGCGGCGTGCGGTCGTGGGCGGATGCCGCGAAGCCGCGGCCTCGGGGCGGGACCGGGTCGCCAGCGTGGGGTGCCACGATGTGTTGGAGGTCGGTCCGTCGTCGGGACGTCGGTTCGTTGCGGATGAAACTGGTCCGGTCGGGTGCGGCAACATCGCTTGCTCGTCACGGGATCGCCAGCGTGCGCGGCGGTGATGTCCCGGATAGGGCAGCCGTAGGCGGACCGCGTCTGGCCAGATGCCGCACCACAGCTTGTCGCCGGCCCGCCGTGCGGATCATCGTGATATTCGATGCCGGGCCCGCCGCGGGTGCGGTCAGGTCAGATGCCGCAACACCGCCGCCACCGCCGGGCGCGGGTCACCGGCGTGCGTAGCCATGATGTTCCACGCCGGACCGCCGCGGGCGAACCGGCGGCCGGTCAGGTCCGGGAACTGCGCGGCGACCGACATCGGCAGCACGCAACCGCCGAGATCGTGCCGCACCAGTTCGGCCGCGGCGGGAGCGTCGGTGACCTCGTGCACGACGGTCCGCCGCACTCGCGCCGACTGGAACGTCCGGTCGGTAGCCTCCCGGATCGCCCATCCCGGCGCGAAATCCACCACCGCGGTACTGGCCGCTTCGGCGGCCGACACCGGGCGATCGGCGGCCCTGTCGCCCGCCGCGGTGACCAGCACCATCTCCTCCTTCCAGACCGGACGGCTCACCAGGCCCTCGCTCGGGGCGCAGCCGGCGACCGCGACCACTATGTCCACAGTGGATGTCACGACCGCCTCGCGCAGCTGGTGCGGCGGCGCGGTCCGCACCAGCACGCGCACTCCGGGATGGTCGCGGCGCAACGCGCTCAGCGCCCGATGCGGTTCGGGCCACGCCCCGGGCATGACCCCGATCCGGACCTCCCCGGTGACTTGCCAGCGCGCCCGGTCGACAGTCGCCCGAGCCTGGCTCGCCGCCTCCAGCGCGGCTCGCGCGGCCGGGAGAAACGCTTTGCCCGCAGGCGTAAGCGCGACCCGGTGAGTGGTGCGCTCGAACAGCTCGGCGCCGAGATCGCGTTCGAGCGCACGGACCACAGTGGACACAGTCGACTGCACCGTGTGCAACCGCCGCGCGGCCGCTGTGAACCCGCCCTCCTCGGCCACTGCCACGACGGTTTCCAGCTGCCGCAGGTCCATCGGTCCTCCTGGATCCGAACCACTCCGGGTGTAGTACTACGCCTGTGCCGCCTCTTTCGGCCTCAGCTGGTTTCGGCAAGCACCTCGCGAACCAGCCGCGCCGTCTCGCTCGGCGTGCGCCCGACCCGGATTCCAGCCGCTTCGAGCGCCGCCTTCTTCGCCGCGGCGGTCCCGGACGACCCCGACACGATCGCTCCCGCGTGCCCCATGGTTTTGCCTTCCGGCGCGGTGAACCCGGCGACGTACCCGACGACCGGCTTCCGCACGTTCTCTCGCACGTAAGCCGCCGCGCGCTCCTCCGCGTCGCCGCCGATTTCGCCGATCAGCACGATCACGTCGGTGTCCGGGTCCTTCTCGAACGCCTCGACCGCGTCGATGTGCGTCGTGCCGACGACCGGGTCGCCGCCGATGCCGATGCAGCTGGAAAAGCCGATGTCGCGGAGTTCGTGCATGAGCTGGTAGGTGAGCGTCCCGGATTTCGACACCAGCCCGATCCGTCCGGGACCGGTGATGTCGGCGGGGATGATCCCGGCGTTCGACAGCCCGGGGGAGATCAGGCCAGGACAGTTCGGCCCGACGATCCGGGTGCGGCTGTCGCGCGCGTGCGCCCAGAACGCGGCGGAATCGTGCACTGGCACGCCCTCGGTGATCACCACCGCGAGACCGATGCCGGCTTCGATCGCCTCGAGCACCGCGTCCTTCACGAACGGCGGCGGCACGAACAAGACCACTACATCCGCACCGGTCTCCGCCATCGTCTCGGCGACGCCGCCGAACACCGGCAGTTCATGCCCGGCAAGGGAAACGGTCTGCCCGGCCTTGCGCGGATTCACTCCGCCCACGACGTTCGTGCCCGCGGCCAACATCCGGCGGGTGTGCTTGGCGCCCTCCGAACCGGTGATGCCGGAAACGACGACCCGGCTGGTGCCGTCCAGGAAAATCGCCATCGGTCAGCCCTCCGTCACAGTCGCGAGCTTGGCCGCTTCGCGTGCGGCGTCGTCCATCGTCGCGACCACCGTCACCAGCGGATGCGCCGCCTCGGCGAGGATCCGCCTGCCCTCGGCGACATTGTTCCCGTCGAGCCGGACCACCAACGGTTTCGTCGCGCGATCGCCCAGCAGCGCCAACGCTTTCACGATGCCGTCCGCGACCGCGTCGCACGCCGTGATCCCGCCGAAGACGTTCACGAACACACTGCGCACCGCCGGATCCCCGAGAATCACTCCGAGCCCAGCCGACATCACTTCCGCGGACGCCCCGCCGCCGATGTCGAGGAAATTCGCCGGCCCGACCGCCCCGGCCTCCTGTGCCGCGGCAGCCACTACATCCAGAGTGGACATCACGAGCCCGGCGCCATTGCCGATCACGCCGATGTCGCCGTCGAGCTTGACGTAATTGAGTCCGTGCTCGGCCGCCTGCTGCTCAAGCGGATCCCCGAGTTCCGCGTCCGCGAACACCTGATGCCCGGGATGCCGGAACGCGGCGTTGTCGTCCAGCGTGACCTTCCCGTCGAGCGCGACGATTTCTCCGCCGCGCGTACGGGCAAGCGGATTCACCTCGACGAGCGTGGCGTCCTCGGAGGTGAACACGTCCCACAGCCGAACCAGGACGCTCGCCGCTTCGACCGGAAGCCGCGCCGCCGCCGCGATCCTGCGCGCCTTCACCAGATCGACCCCGACGCGGAGGTCGATCGGCACCTTGATCAGTGCTTCGGGCCGGGTCGCGGCGACCTCCTCGATATCCATGCCGCCGGCCGCGGACGCCATCGCGAGAAAGGTCCGGTCGGCGCGGTCGAGGAGGTAGGAAACGTAGTACTCGTCGGCGATATCGCTCGCCTCGGTCACGAGGACGCGATGCACGCGGTGGCCTTTGATGTCCATGCCGAGGATCTCGCCGGCGATCCGCTCGGCGTCGTCCGGCCGGGCCGCGAGCTTCACCCCGCCCGCCTTGCCCCGGCCGCCGGTCTTGACCTGCGCCTTGACGACCACCGGCCCGCCGATCTCGACGGCCGCCGCCCGCGCTTCCGCGGGCGTGGCGGCGACCTGGCCGCGGGGGACTGGCACGCCGTGCGCGGCGAAGAGGTCGCGCGCTTGGTGTTCCAAGAGGTCCATCGGGATTCCTTCCTTGCGGGCGGGGGAGCAGGGGGTTGGTGAGGTGGTGGGTTGGGGCTGCTTGTCGGCCAGATCGGTGGAGCTGTCTTGCCGAGGCTGGTGCCAGAGGCGCCTGGCCGGTGCCAGAGGCGGGTGCTGGTGGCGGGTGGCCGGTGCTGGTGGCGGGTGAGGGTGGACGGTTCGCTTGTGGGTTGAAGTTGTGGCCCGGCTGATTGCCCGGGCGGGTCTGGTCGGGAGTTCCGGCCTAGGCCCGGTTGTCCGGGATGGACCCGGCAGGTCTCGGCCTGGCCGACCCCCCGACATCCGGCCAGGTTGGCCGGATGCGGATCCCGTGCAGCTCTGGCATCCGCCCGGAGGAGGCGGATCCCAGCCGAATCCCTGTCGACGCGTCCGATCCGAACCGCTTGAGGTGGACGTCCCTCCGTGCGGCAGGCGTCGTCGACGCGCCTGGTTCGCACCGCTCGGTGCCGACGCGCTCCGGTGCGGACCCGTCGACGCGTCCGATCCGCACCACTGAGCACCTACGCGCTCCGGTGCGGCGGACCCGACGACGCGCCCGATCCGCACCACTCAGCGCCGATGCGCTCCGGTGCGGTGGACGCGTCCGCAAGTCCGCCGCCATGTTCAGCCGGGCAGATCGATCTGACGAGCTGAGCTGCCTCCGCGTTCGACAGGACAGATCGATCTGACGAGCCGAACCGCCGCCACGTTCGGCAGGCAAGGTCGACCTGGCGAGCCGAACTGCCGCCACGTTCAGCGGCCCAAACCGATCCGACGAACGAGAACTGCCGCCGCCTTCGATGCGGCAGATCAACCCGGCGAATCAGCTCGCGAACCTCCCTCCGGAACCCGGGGCGAAGCGGCCCGCAAGCCAGTCGGACAAACCTGCGGATGCCCCTGGACAGCGGGCGGCTCGAAGAGTAAGTCTAATGCCTACCTCATACGGTATGCAATCTACAGTCTTCCGGCGACGAGCCGCTGACCTGCGGCGACAGATCCGGCGGGCCGCGGAGAGGGCACGAGCAGACCGGGACGAGCGCGCGGATCAGAGAGGTCCGGCGCGGGACAGGAGGAGTTGCGCATGTCGCCAACCACGACCGGCCGGCAAGCAGGCCAGCACACCGGCGAGAACCCCAGCGGGCGAACCGGCCGGGAGCCCGGAGAGAAGAACACCGGCGCGACCACAGGGCAGTCCAAGGCCACCACTGCCAATGGCGACCGTGAGGCGGCAGCCACGATCTCCGGCGGGCACCTGGTCGCGAAAGCCCTGAAAGCCGAAGGTGTCGACACCATCTTCACCCTCTGCGGCGGCCACATCATCGACATCTACGACGGCTGTGTGGACGAGGGCATCAGCGTCATCGACGTCCGGCACGAGCAGGTCGCGGCGCACGCGGCCGACGGGTACGCGCGCATCACCGGGCGTCCCGGCTGTGCGGTGGTCACGGCAGGCCCGGGGACGACCGACGCGGTCACGGGCGTCGCGAACGCGTTGCGCGCGGAGAGCCCGATGCTGCTGATCGGCGGCCAAGGTGCGTTGAGCCAGCACAAAATGGGCTCGCTGCAGGACCTCCCGCACGTGGACATGATGAGCCCGATCACCAAGTTCGCCGCTACCGTCCCGCACACCTCACGGGCCGCCGACCTGGTGTCGATGGCGTTCCGGGAGGCCTTCGCGGGCGCGCCCGGACCGTCCTTTTTGGAGATTCCGCGCGACGTTCTCGACGCCAGGGTGCCGTTGGAGAACGCGAGGATTCCGGAGTCCGGCCGTTATCGCGCTTCCACCCGGAATGCGGGCGATCCGGCGGACGTCGAGAAGCTCGCGGATCTGTTGGTGCACGCCAAGAAACCGGCGATTCTGCTCGGCAGCCAGGTCTGGACGACTCGCGCCACCGAGCCCGCGACGGAACTCGTGCGCACATTGAACATCCCGGCGTACATGAACGGCGCCGGTCGGGGAACGCTGCCGCCGGGCGATCCGCACCACTTCCAGTTGTCTCGCCGTTACGCGTTCGACAACGCCGACGTGATCGTCATTGTCGGCACGCCGTTCGACTTCCGGATGGGTTACGGCAAAAGGCTTTCTCCCGACGCGAAGGTGGTGCAGATCGACCTCGACTACCGTACGGTCGGCAAGAATCGCGACATCGATCTCGGCATTGTCGGAGACGCCGGACAGATCCTCGCCGCCGTCGCGGATGCTGCGTCGGGCCGCGTGGACAATGGGGCGGTCGGGCGCAAGCCGTGGCTGGAAGAGTTGCGTGCGGTCGAGGAGAAAGCCAAGCAGAAGCGGTTGCCGCAGCAGCATTCCGACGCGAATCCGATCCATCCGTACCGGTTGGTGCACGAGATCAACGAATTCCTGACCGAGGACTCGATCTACATCGGCGACGGCGGCGACATCGTCACGTTCTCCGGGCAGGTCGTGCAGCCGAAGGCGCCTGGGCACTGGATGGATCCCGGTCCACTGGGGACACTCGGGGTCGGCATTCCGTTCGTGATGGCCGCGAAGCACGCGCGTCCGGATCAGGAAGTCGTCGCGCTTTTCGGCGACGGCGCGTTTTCCCTCACCGGCTGGGACTTCGAGACGCTGGTGCGGTTCGATCTCCCGTTCGTCGGAATCGTCGGGAACAACTCGTCGATGAACCAGATCCGCTACGGCCAGGCGCAGAAATACGGCCTCGCGCGCGAACGCATCGGCAACACCCTCGGCGACGTCCCCTACGACCAGTTCGCCCGGATGCTCGGCGGCTACGGCGAGGAGGTCCGCGACCCGGCGGACATCGCCCCGGCGCTGCGCCGCGCGCGGGAATCCGGCAAGCCGTCGCTGATCAACGTCTGGGTCGACCCGGACGCCTACGCCCCCGGAACCATGAACCAGACGATGTACAAGTAGTCGGGAGGAGCCGAAGATGGGAAAGGCACTGGAGGGCGTCCGCGTCCTCGACATGACCCATGTCCAATCAGGACCGTCGTCGACCCAGATCCTCGCCTGGCTCGGCGCGGACGTCGTGAAGCTCGAAACCCCCGGCCGCGGCGACATCACTCGGGGCCAGCTGCGCGATCTGCCAGGAGTGGACAGTCTGTACTTCACGATGCTGAACGCGAACAAGCGCAGCATCACGCTGAACATGAAAAGCGAACAGGGCAAGGAAGTCTTCACCAAGCTGGTGTCCTCAGTGGACGTTCTGGTGGAGAACTTCGGGCCTGGCGTGGTGGACCGCTTCGGGTTCTCCTGGGAGAAGCTGCACGAGATCAACGAGCGGCTGATTTACGCGTCCATCAAAGGGTTCGGGCCCGGCAGGTACGCGAATTTCAAGGCCTACGAGGTGATCGCGCAGGCGATGGGCGGCTCGATGAGCACGACCGGCTTCGAACAGGGGCCGCCGACCGCCACCGGTGCGCAGATCGGCGATTCGGGCACGGGCATCCACCTGGTCGCGGCGATTCTCGCGGCGTTGTACCAGCGCACGAGCACCGGACGCGGGCAGCGGGTGCAAGTGGCGATGCAGGACGCGGTGCTCAACCTGTGCCGGGTCAAGCTGCGCGACCAGCAGCGGCTCGCGCACCGGGCGCTGGGGGAGTACCCCAACGAGCGGTTCGGCGACGAGGTGCCGCGTTCGGGCAACGCGTCGGGCGGCGGCCAGCCGGGCTGGGCGGTGCGCTGCGCGCCGGGCGGGCCCAACGACTACATCTACGTCATCGTCCAGCCGGTCGGCTGGGCTCCGCTGACCGAGCTGATCGGACGGCCGGAGCTCACCGAGGACCCGGACTGGGCCACTCCCGAGGCGCGGCTGTCCAAACTGGACAAGGTGTTCGCGATGGTCGAGGAATGGACCGAGCAGCGCACCAAATGGGAAGTGATGGAGCTGCTCAACGCCCGCAACATCCCTTGTGGACCGATTCTGTCCACTAAGGAGCTGATCGAGGACGAGACCCTGGCCGAGCTGGGGTCGGTGGTCGAGGTGCCGCATCCGGAGCGCGGGGCGTTCAAGACGGTCGGCTGCCCGTTGAAGCTGTCGGACTCGCCGGTGGACGTCGAGCGTTCTCCGTTGCTGGGCGAACACAACGACGAAGTGCTCGGCGAACTCGGCTACAGCACGGCGGACGTCGAGCACCTTCGGACGGCGGGCGTGATCTGAGGATGACCACGGAAATGGACCGCGCGGCGGTCGAGGAGATCCTGGCCCGAGCAGCCGAGGAAGGCCGGTCCGCGCTGACCGCGCCGGAGGGACGCGCGATCTGCGAGGCGTACGGGATTCCGACGCCACAGGAACGGCTCGCCACGTCGGCGGAGGAAGCGGTGGCGCAGGCGACGGAAATCGGCCTGCCGGTGGTGCTGAAGATCGTGTCGCCCGACATCCTGCACAAAACCGAGGCTGGCGGTGTGCTCGTCGGGCTCCGCACCGAGCAGGAAGTCGAGGACGGTTTCGCCGCCATTCTGTCTAATGCCAAGGCTTACGACGCGTCGGCGCGCCTCGCCGGCGTCCAGGTGCAGCAGATGCTGACCAGCGGGCAGGAGGTGATCATCGGTGCGGTCACCGATCCGAGCTTTGGCAAGATTGTCGCGTTTGGACTCGGCGGAGTTCTGGTCGAGGTGTTGAAGGACATCACTTTCCGCCTGGCACCCACGAGCACCGACGAGGCGCTGTCCATGGTGGACGGAATCGCCGCGGCTGAAGTCCTGAATGGAGTACGAGGCGGCGAAGCGGTGGACAAGGCGGCGCTGGCGGATATTGTGCGACGGCTGTCGCAGCTGGTCACCGACTTCCCGCAGCTGGCCGAGGTCGACCTCAACCCGGTGCTCGCCACCGGCGACGGGGCGACTGCGGTGGACGTGCGGATCCTCGTCGATCCGGCGGCGGCCGCGGAGCCGGTGCGGTTCAGCCAGGACGAAATCCTGACCGCGATGAACCGGATCATGAAGCCGGCCGCGGTCGCGGTGATCGGCGCGTCCGCCGAGGACGGCAAGATCGGCAATTCGGTGATGAAGAATCTCGTCAACGGCGGGTACGCGGGCGAGATCTATCCGATCAATCCGAAGGCCGCGGAAATCCTCGACCGCAAGGCGTATCCGAGCATCGCGGACGTGCCCGGCGACGTGGATGTCGCGGTCTTCGCCATCCCGGCCAAGTTCGTGCCGGCGGCGCTGGAAGAGGTGGGCGCGAAGGGCGTGGCCGGGGCGATCCTGATCCCGTCGGGCTTCGGCGAGACGGGAAACATCGAACTGCAGAACGAAGTGCTGGCCATCGCGCGCAAGCACGGAGTGCGGATTCTCGGCCCGAACATCTACGGCTATTACTACACGCCGGAGAACCTGTCGGCGACGTTCTGCACTCCGTATGACGTCAAGGGCGGCGTGGCGCTGTCGTCGCAGAGCGGCGGGATCGGGATGGCGATTCTGGGCTTCAGCCGGTCGGCGGGAATGGGTGTGTCGGCGATTGTCGGCGTCGGAAACAAGGCAGACATCGACGAAGACGATCTTCTCACGTTCTTCGAGCATGACGACAACACAGAACTCGTCGCCATGCATCTGGAAGATCTCAAGGACGGTCGCGCGTTCGCCGAAACCGCGAAACGGGTGTCCGCGAAGAAACCAGTGGTGGTGCTGAAAGCCGGGCGCACGTCGGAAGGCGCGAAAGCGGCCGGGTCGCACACCGGTGCACTAGCCGGAAATGACCGGGTCTACGACGACATCCTGCGCCAGAGCGGCGTCATTCGCGCGCCCGGGCTCAACGACCTGCTCGAATACGCGCGAGGCGTGCCGAAACTGCCCACGCCGAAGGGCGAAAACGTCGTGATCATCACCGGCGCGGGCGGTTCCGGGGTGCTGCTGTCGGACGCCTGTGTGGACAACGGGCTCACGCTGATGCAGATCCCGACCGACCTCGACGCCGCGTTCCGCGAATACATCCCGCCGTTCGGCGCGGCCGGCAACCCGGTGGACATCACCGGCGGCGAACCGCCCTCGACCTACCGGAACACCATCGCGCTCGGCCTTTCCGACGATCGTATTCACTCGTTGGTTCTCGGTTACTGGCACACGATCGTCACGCCGCCGATGGTGTTCGCGGAGCTGGTCGTGGACGTCGTGGAGGAGTTCCGGCGGAAAGGAATCCACAAGCCGGTGGTGGCCTCGCTGTCCGGGGATGTCGAGGTCGAGCAGGCCAGCGAGCACCTGTACGCACACGGCGTCGTCGCTTATCCCTACACGACCGAAAAGCCGGTCGCGGTGCTCGGCGCGAAGTACCGCTGGGCGCGTTCGGCGGGGCTGCTGCCTTGATCAAGTCCGGAGGGAGGCGTACGTTGCCCGACACCTAACCGCTGGTCAGCGGAGTGCGGCGAGGAAGGGAAGCCGGGACGCGCGGTCGTGTCCCGGCTCGGGGGAAGAACGGAGACAGCCCGGCACGGGAACCGAAGTCAACGGTGACGAAAGAGAATTCTCATGACCGCAGCCCAACCGACATACCAGGAGATCGTCGACGAAAACGGGCGGACGTACCGGATCGGGGAGAGCCCCCGGGACCTGATGGGCCGGTCCCGCAGCTGGATGGTCTGGCTGCCGTGGGTGGCCATGATGGCGGTGAGCGTGTTCGAATACGGCTGGGGAGCCGTCGAGGGAACGCTCGAAGAGAAATACGGCTGGTCCTTGTCGGACGCGTTCTGGCTGGCCAGCATCTGGGCCGTGTTCCAGGCCGGGGTCGCTTTCCCGGCCGGGCGGCTGCGGGAGAAGAACATCGTGTCGGCGAAAACGGCGATGCTGGCCGGCGCGGTGTGTTCCGGGATCGGCTACTTCTCCATCGCGCACAGCGGAAATCTGGTGGTGGCGTTCATCGGGTATTCGGTGCTGGGCGGCATCGGCGCCGGGCTGGTGTACGCGACGTGCATCAACATGGTCGGCAAATGGTATCCGGAGAAACGCGGCGCCCGCACCGGGTTCGTGAACGGCGGGTTCGCTTACGGTTCGGTGCCGTTCATTTACCTGTTCAGCGCTTTCCTCGGGCATGAGAACGTGACGATCACGCTCGACGCGATCGGCCTGTACATGCTCGTGGTGGTCGGGCTGTGCGGCTTCCTGTTCAAGGACCCGCCGAAGAACTGGTGGCCCGCCGAGGTCGACCCGATCGCCTGGCTGAAGGGCAGCGCGGCGGGCAAGGCGAAGAGCCTGGCCAAGAACCCGCCCGCGGTGCGCCAGTTCACGCCGATGGAAGCGATCCGCACCGGCATGCTTCCGCTGATGTGGGTCACGCTCGTGGTGATCGGCGGCGTTTCGTTGTTCGGGATCAATTTCCAGGTCGATTTCGCCAAGGAAAGCCAGTTCGGCGCGTTTGTAGCGGCGTCCTCGGCGGGAATCCTGGCGATCGTGAACGGGGTCGGCCGCGGAATCGTCGGCTGGGCGTCCGACCGGATCGGGCGCAAAGCGACGTTGTTCTGGGTGCTGGTGATCGCGGCGCTCGCGCAATTCGGCGTGCTGTGGTCGGGCAAGACGCACAGTTTGTTCTGGTTCATGGTGTTCGCGGTGCTGACCGGTTTCGGCAGCGGCGCGTTCTATCCGCTGTTCGCCGCGCTGGTGCCGGATTACTTCGGCGAAAACCACAACGCGACCAACTACGGCATCGTCTACAGCGCGAAACTGGTGGGCGGTGTCGGAGGCGGCGGCTTGGCGGCCGGGGTGATCGCCGCGTGGGGCTACACCGGTGCGTACGTGCTGGCCGGGTGCATCGCGTTGCTGTCCGCGGTGATGACGCTGTTCTTGCGCCAGCCTGGGCGTTCCGGGCGTGGCGCAACGGAAAAGGCGGGCAAGCAAATCGCCCGCACCGCCCCGGCGGCCGGCAGCTGAGCACCCCGCTGGTCCGGGAGCGACGGGACGGCTGGCATCCGCCCCGTCGCTCCCGGACCGCTGTGCTCTACTCCGACGCGCCGGGCCGTTCGTGGAACGCCCGGCGCGTGCGTTCGGTGTGCTGCGCCATGATTTTCTCAGCCTTGTCGACGTTGTGCGCGGCGATCGCCTCGATCAGCGCGGCGTGCTCCTGCCACGCGTCGCGCCCGCGGGGCCGCGCGATCGGCGTGTAGTACCAGCGCACGCGGCGGTCGACCAGGCCGATCAGCTCGGACAGGACCGCGTTGCCGGTCAGCTCGGTGATGTAGGAATGCAGGTCGGCATTCGCCGCGACGAGCCGCTCGCTGTCGTCCGCGGCGAGGGCCTTCATGCCGACGTCCTGCAATTCCCAGAGGCGCTTGATGTCCTCGTCGGTCGCGCAGGCAGCGGCCAGCCGCGCGGAATGGGTCTCGAGGACCGCCCGGACGCCGAGCAACTGGTCGGCTTCTTCGTCGGTGGGCAGGTGCACGAACGCGCCCTGCGCCGGCCGGAGGTCGACCCAGCCTTCGCTCTGCAGCCGTTGCAGCGCCTCGCGCACCGGCTGGCGGCTGACCCCGAGGTACTCGGCGAGATCGGCCTCGACGAGATGCTGCCCGGGTTCGAGCGTGCGGTTGATGATCAGCTCGGCGAGCGCGTCGTACACCACCTGCCGCAACGGCGCGGGCCGCTCCACCCGGCTGCCGCTCTTGCCGGCAAGCGACCCTTTCGCCGTCCGGCGGCCGGTAGGCCCGCGTTCGGGCAGGGGGGAAACGGACTCGGTCACGGTGCACCTCGGGTGGTGGGATCTGCGGCGGGATTCGAGGAACTCAGTTTTCAGGATACAGGTTTTGGTATGCAAAATCCCGGGATTCTGGATCGGGTGTGCGATGTTCCGCCGGAAGTGGATGGGCGGGTGGTGACGGAGGCGGATGGACGGCTGGTGGCCTCCGGCCCGGCCCGGCCAGGCAAGGCAAGGCAAGACAGGGCAAGGCCAGGCGAGGCGAGGCAGGGCAAGGCCAGGCGAGGCGAGGCAGGGCGGGGCAGGGCAAGGCCAGGCGAGGCGAGGCAGGGCGGGGCAGGGCAAGGCCAGGCGAGGCGAGGCAGGGCGGGGCAGGGCAAGGCAGGGCAGGGCAGGGCGGGGCAGGGCAAGGCAGGGCAGGACGGGGTGGGAGCACCACCGGATGCCGCCGCGGGACGGGCCTGGCGTGGGGCGGCTGGGCCTCGTGGCCATGGAGGGGGTCGACGCTGAAGGTGCCGGTCTCTCTGCAGCGGAGAGAGTCCCGCGAAACCGGTCGCCAGTGACTGGCGGCGGAGCGAGGCCGGCCGCCGCATGCACCTGGCGGTGAATCGAACTCTCCGTCAGCCAGCAGGTGCCGCGCCCGGCGGCGTGAACCCAGCTCGGTCCGGCTGTCGCCCGCGTCCGGCAGCGGGTCAATCCCGCGCTGCCTGTCCGCGGAAGCGTCGGCGGCAAGCACCCCGCAGCCCGCCAGCGAATTAGGCTAACCTAACTCCATGGGGATCATCCGTGCGGTGCCGGACCTGGAACGCGTCGTGGGCGAACGGCCGCTGCCGGTCATGATGAAGTCGATCGACCACCTCGACCCGCATTGCCGCACGTTGCTCCGTCACAGTCCCGCCGGTGTGCTCGGCTACGTCGATGCCGGGGGTCGGCAGCGGGCCGAGATGGTCGGCGGGACTCCCGGGTTCGCGAAGCCAAAGACCGAGTCGCGGCTGAAACTCCCGGTTCCGTCGGACGTCGCACCAGGCACCGGGGCCGCGCTGCTCGTGCTCATCCCGGGATGGCGCGAGACCTTGCGGATCAACGGAACTCTCGCCGAGGACGGGCTTCTCGTCGAGGAAGCGTTCCTGCACTGCGGCAAGGCGGTGATCCGCTCGAACCTGTGGGGTCCGACCGCGACTCAGGACACCGACGTCGTCGAGGAGGGCTCGGCGATCGGGCCCGCGGCGGCTGCTTTCCTCGCTGCCTCGCCCTTCGCGGTGATCACGTCGCGGGACGGCTCGGGACGCGCGGACGCCAGTCCCAAGGGCGATCCTCCCGGAGTGGCCCGAATGATCGGACCGGCGACGGTCGTCCTCGCGGATCGGCCGGGCAACCGGCGCACCGACACGTTCCACAATGTCGTCGAGCGTCCCGAGGTGGCTGTAGTGGCCGTCGTCCCCGGGGACACCCGGACGGTGGAGATCACCGGGAAGGCGTTCATCAGCACGGAGTCCGCGCTGCGCGAGTCGATGACCGAGCGCAATCGCACTCCGAAGACGGTGCTGAAGGTGGAAATCGAGACCGTCCGGCTCGCGCGGAACGCAGCGGTGCGCGAAGCCGGATTGTGGGACGCCGCCCGGCACGTCGACCCGGCTGACCTGCCGCGTTCGTCGACGATCTGGACCGACCACCTCAACCTGAACGAGACCGCCGGCGAGGCCGCGAACCTGGTGCGCACGGGGGTGAACGAGCAGCAGCTGCGAGCCGGTCTCGAACAGGACTACCAGCAGAATCTGTGACGCGCCAAGGCTGCCGAGGGTGGTCGCGGGACCGGGGAAGATAACTCAAATGACCGATGTCCGCCTCGGCGATCTCCCGTAGCGTGAGGCGGGCCCAGTCGTCGACGTTGCGAGGTCCGGATGGCTCAAGAACGCATGACAACCGACACCGACGCGGCCGCCAGCGGCCTGCTGCTGAGCGTGGAACCGCTGACCGCCGCGGTCGACCGCGGCAAGGCCAACGGAGCCGTAGCCGACAACGACGGCAACGACTAGCCGTTGTCCCGCTCCATGACGGAGATTCCCGGACTGGCCGGCCTCGTGGCACCGCTCGAGGCCGGCCAGTTCTTCGCAGAGGTCCTCGGCAAGGAGCCGCGGCGGTTCCCGGGGGAGAAGGGGCGGTTCGCGGCGCTGCTCCCGTGGCCGGAGCTGGACCGGGTGCTGCGCCAGCACCGGCTGGAGTTCCCCCGGCTGCGGCTGGCGCGCGACGGCGACGTCGTCCCCGCCCACACCTACACCGAAATGGTCTCGACCCGGCGCAACGGCCAGGTCCCGCGCGTGCTTTCGGCCCCGTTCGCCGAACACCTGCGCGCCGGCGCGACGCTCGTGCTCGACTCGGTCAACGAACTGGTCGACGAGGTCGGCGAGCTGGCGGGCAGACTCGAACACGACTTGCGCGAGCGGATCCAGGTCAACCTGTACGCGGGCTGGGGCACCACGCACGGCTTCGACGTGCACTGGGACGACCACGACGCGTTCATCATCCAGCTCTCCGGCCGCAAGCGGTGGCGGCTGCACGGCGTCACCCGGCGTTCGCCGCTGCAGCGGGACGTCGAGCTCCCGGAACGTCCGGAGGGCGAGCCGCACGACGACTTCCTGCTGGAGGACGGCGACGTCCTCTACCTGCCGCGCGGGCATTGGCACGACGTGTCCGCCGTCGGCGAGGAGTCCCTGCATCTGACGATCGGGTTCAACGCCGCCACCGGCGTGGACCTCGTGGCGTGGCTGGCGGACCAGCTGCGGTCCGACGAACTCTTCCGCGAAGACCTGCCCCGGTTCGCCGATCCGGACGCGCGGGCCGAGCGAGCCGAAGCGCTGCGCAGTCGGTTGGCGGAGCTGGCGGCGGGCGACGTGGTCGACCGGTTCCTCGCCGACCGGGACGCCCAGGCCCCGGCCCGGACCCGCGTCGGCCTGCCGTGGGCGGCGACGGCGGAACTGCTGCCGCCGGACGACGACTTCGAGGTCCGGCTGCTCGTCCCGCGCGCCGCGCTGGCGGACGGCGAGGGCACGGTGGCCCTGGTCGGGGCGGGGAAGCGGCTGGTCTTCGCCGAGGCCGCGCGGCCGGTGCTCGCTGCGCTGCTGGGGTGCGGGCCGCAGCCGTTCAAGGTGCTTGTCGACGCCGCGCCGGGGGTGCCTCCGGCGACGGTGCGGGCTTTGCTGGGGGAGTTGGTGGTGCAGGGGCTGGTGGCTCGGGCTTGAGCCGGGTTTTCTCCGGACGCACCCTGGCGATGGCGGGTGCGCTCTCGGCGGAGTTGGTGGCGCAGGGACTGGCGGCTCGGGCTTGAGCCGGGACTTTTCCGGGCGCGCCCTGGCGATCGTGGGTGCGCCCTTGAGGAAGTAGTTGCGCAGGGCATGGTGGCCGAAGCGTGTTCGGTGTGCTCCCGGCGACGGGCTCTTGGGCGAACCTGCCGCCTCGCCCGCGGTTCGGGGGCCGAGCACTGCCCGATCGAGTGATGTCGCGCGCCGGGGACGGTCGCCTCGGAGGGGCGCGACGAGCGGTCAGCTATACTTAGGCATGCCTAAGCCCGACGTGCGGCACTCGGGCCCGGGAATCTGCTTCCCGGGCCGGAATGCCGCGCCCGGATGCGCCGCGCTGACTCGCGAGCTCGGTGGCGAGCCTGCCGGGACTGCTGCGCGCATGACGTCCTGGTTGCTGGTCGAGCAGCCAGGTTCGTGGGGTCCGGACGCGCTCGAAGACGTGCTGGCCGCCGTATTTCCCGCCGAGCGTCTCGATGCCGCGCGCGCCGCCGGCCTGCGTCCGCTGCTGATCCGGAAGCCGGGGCGGCACGTGCGGGAACCCGGCGCTCCGCGTGCGGTTTACCTGGCCAGCGGGCTGCCCGGCAACCGTTGGACCGAACGGCTCGACGTCGCTGACCTGGACGAACTCGCGCACTTCGACCTCGAAGCGGTCGCCGCCGGACGGCGCGGGCACGGCGAACCGGTGTCCGGTCCGCTCTTTCTCGTGTGCACGCACGGCAGCAAGGACATGTGCTGCGCGGTTTTCGGCCGCCCGCTGGTGGCCAGCTTGGCGCAGAACCATCCCGGGCGGGTGTGGGAGGTCAGCCACGTCGGTGGGGACCGCTGGGCAGGCAACCTCCTGACCGTGCCCGACGGCTACCTCCACGGCAGCCTCGCGGTTCCCGAAGCCGAACTGGTGGCGAAGGAGGCGCTCGGCGGCAACGTCCGGTTCGAGAATCTGCGCGGTCGCACCTCGGCGGAGAGCGCGTGGTCGCAGTTCGCCGAGATCGAGGTCCGGGGCCGTACCGGTCTGCGCGGACTCGACGCGGTGCTGGCCGTCGCTGAGGAATCCCGGGGCGAGGGCCGGAGCGTGCTCGTGGAAGCGGGCGGGCGGCGGTACGAGGTGGTGGTGCGCCGGAGGGCGTCGACGGCTTCCGGGCACAGCCGGTGCACTGCGCGGCTGGTGCTGTCCGGGTTCGTGGCGGAGTCGGTGCGCGAGGTCTGACCTCGCTGGCTGCACCGTTCGGTTCAGCAGTTTCCCTTGAGCCACAGGCAGAGTGACAGGCCAGTTGGCGACTTTGAGCAAGGCAGTTCCGCGAACCTCGAGCAGGCTGACGGAATGCTCTGACCGCGCCATCCCGCCGGAATGACTGCGGGAGTCCTTCCTCGCCGTACCGGACCGCTGTGCGTCACCACGGCATCCTCGCGTCACCACGGCGGCCCCTGCGTCACCACGGCGTCCTCGCAACGCCACGGCGGCCCCTGCGTCACCACGTCCTCGTCGCATCGCCACGGCCGTTCTTGCGTCACCACAAGCCGCCCCTGCGTCATCGCCGCTTCCGATAACCAAAGTCTGGCCCCGCATCCACCACACGGGATACTGTATGCAATCTAACGTCGGCAGGATCCGGACCGGGAGGCAACCATGCGGGTGGCGGTTCTGGGCGCGGGAGCGATCGGCGCGTACGTCGGCGCGGCCCTCCATCGCGGCGGCACCGAAGTCCACCTCGTCGCACGCGGAGCGCACCTCGCTGCGATGGCGGCGGACGGGGTGCGCGTCCTGAGCCCGCGCGGCGACTTCACGGCGCGTCCGCACGTCACCTCGGACCCGCGCGACATCGGGCCGGTCGACTACGTTTTCCTTGGCCTCAAAGCACATTCGTACCCGGACTGCGGCGAGCTTCTGGAGCCTCTCCTCCACGAGAACACCGCGCTCGTCGCGGCGCAGAACGGGATTCCGTGGTGGTATTTCCACGGATTGACCGGCCATCCGCTGGCCGGACGTCGCGTCGAGGCGGTCGATCCCGGCGGGGCGACCAGCCGCGTGCTCGCCGTCGAGCGGGCGATCGGCTGTGTCGTCTACTGCTCGACTGTGATCGAGGAGCCGGGCGTCATCCGGCATCTTGAGGGCACGCGGTTCTCCCTTGGCGAGCCGTCCGGCGAAACTTCCGTCCGCTGCCGGAACCTGGCCGACGCGATGGTCGCGGGCGGGCTCAAGGCCCCGGTCGAGCCGAGGCTGCGCGACGACATCTGGGTCAAGCTGATGGGCAACGTCGCGTTCAATCCGCTGTCCGCGCTCACCCGGGCGACGATGGCGCAGATGTGCGAGCACGACGAGACCCGCGCGCTCGTCGCCGAGATGATGGCCGAAACCCTCGCGATCGCCCGGGCCGCGGGCGCGGATCCGCAGGTCTCGGTGGAGAAGCGGATCGACGGCGCGTGGCGGGTCGGGCACCACAAGACGTCCATGCTCCAGGATCTGGAAGCGGGCAAACCGCTGGAGATCGACGCGATCGTCGGCGCGGTCGTGGAACTCGCGGACCTGACCGGCGTCCCGGCTCCCGCCTTGCGGCACGTCCACGCCGCGATCGGGCTGCTCAATCGCACGAGCACGCCGATTCCAGTCGGCTGAAACAAAAAGTGACGAAAAGTCCACTGTGGACTCAGAGATGACCACTGTGGACAGTTGGCCTTGAATCCTCTCTCTGCGGCACGCGCGCGACCAATGTCGAACGACGCCCCTGTGGATCTTGCCGCCCCCGCGCGCCGGGGAAACCTGCCCGTCGACCGTTGACCGAAGCCTCTGCGTCCAGCTATTCTCGAACTACGGAAGAAAACTTCCACAAAGCGAAATTAGCTGATCGAGATGTGAGGAGCCGAGGTACTCATGACCGGTCCCGCCGGGGAGCGGCACTCGCTGCCCTACACCGCCAACCTGTCGATCCTGTTCACCGAACTCCCGCTGCTCGAGCGCGCGCAGGCCGCTCGGGCAGCGGGCTTCACCAAGGTGGAGTACTGGTGGCCGTTCGACAGCGCCGACCCGTCCGGAACCGACGTCGACCGGTTCGCGCGGTCGGTCGAGAAGGCGGGCGTCCAGCTGACCGGGCTGAACTTCTACGCGGGCGACATGGCCGCGGGCGAGCGAGGGCTCGTGTCGTGGGTCGGCCGCGAGGCGGAGTTCGCGACGAGCCTGACGGTCGCGCTCGGGCTCGCCGAACGGCTCGGCTGCCGCAGCTTCAACGCGCTGTACGGCAACCGGATCGACGGGGTCGCACCGTCCGAACAGGACGATCTGGCCCGCACGCACCTCGCGACCGCGGCGAAAGCGGCCGAGGGCATCGGCGCGCAGCTGGTGCTCGAACCGCTGTCCGGCGCCCCGGCGTACCCGCTGAAGACCGCGGCCGACGCGGTCGCGGTGCTCGACGAGCTGGGCCTGGACAACGTCCGGCTGCTCGCGGACCTCTACCACCTGGCGGTCAACGGCGACGACCTCGACACCGTGATCGCCCGCCACACCCCGCGCACCGGGCACGTGCAGATCGCCGACGCGCCGGGCCGGCACCAGCCGGGCACGGGGGAGCTGGATCTCGAAGGACATCTGGAAAAGCTGCAGGCGGCGGGCTACGCCGGACCGGTGGGCATCGAATACAAACCGGACGGTTCCACTGTGGACTCGCTGACCTGGCTGCCGTACGAGCGAAGGGGAAACTGATGAGCAGGATCGGGTTCATCGGACTGGGCGTGATGGGCACGCCGATGGCCGCGCACCTGGCCGCCGCCGGACACGAGGTGAGCGGGTTCGACCTCAACGCCGACGCGCTGGCCAAACTGGAAGCCGCGGGCGGCCGCGCGGCCGACGACGTCGCCGACGCGGTGTCCGGGGCCGAGGTCGTGATCACCATGCTGCCGAACCACCCGCAGGTCGAGCAGGTCGTGCTCGCCCCCGGGGGCGTGCTCGACACGATCGCGCCCGGCACGCTGCTGGCCGACATGAGCACCATCCGGCCGGAGACGTCGATCGAGGTCGCGAAAGCCGGTGCGGCCAAGGGGATCCGCGTGCTGGACGCGCCGGTGTCCGGCGGCCAGGCCGGAGCCGAGCAGGCCGCACTGTCCATTATGGTCGGCGGCGACGAGGCCGATTTCGCCGCGGCGAAGCCGGTGTTCGACGCGCTCGGCAAGACCGTGGTGCACGTCGGCCCGCACGGCGCGGGCCAGGTCGTGAAGGCGGCCAACCAGCTGGTGGTGGGCGGGATCTACGGGCTGGTCGCGGAGGCGATCGTGCTGCTGGAAGCGTCCGGAGTGGACGCGGGCACCGGGCTCGACGTGCTGGCGGGCGGTCTCGCCGGAAGCCGGATCCTGGAATTGAAACGGAAGTCGATGGTCGAGCGGCGGTTCGAGCCGGGCTTCCGGATCGACCTGCACCACAAGGACATGGGCATCGCGCTCGCCGCGGCCCGGCAGTCCGACGTGGCGCTCCCGCTGACCGGCCTGGTCGCGCAGCTGGTCGCGGCCGGGCGGGCGATGGGCTACGGCTCGCTGGACCACTCCGCGCTGCTGAAGGTCGTCGAAGAACTGTCCGGCCGCTCGTCCGAGGAGGTTTGACCATGGCCCGAGTCCCCGCTATGCAGGCAGTCGTCGACGTGCTGGTCGACGAAGGGATCGACGTCGCCTTCGGCTGCCCGGGCGCGGCGATCCTGCCGCTGTACGACGCGATGCAGGGCCGCGGCATCGACCATCTCGTGGTCCGCCACGAAGAAGGCGCGACGCACATGGCCGACGGCTGGGCGCGCACGACCGGCAACGTCGGCGTCGCGATCGGCACGTCCGGTCCGGCGGGCACCAACATGATCACCGGCCTCTACACCGCGCACGCGGACTCCGTCCCGATCCTGTGCATCACCGGGCAGGCCGCGACGACGAAGCTGCACCAGGAGGCGTTCCAGGCGGTCGACATCGTCGAGATCGCGCGGCCGGTCACGAAGTGGGCGGTCCAGGTGAAGGAAGCCGCGCAGCTGCCGTGGATCTTCCGCGAGGCGTTCCGGATCGCGAGGTCCGGACGTCCCGGCCCGGTGCTCATCGACCTGCCGATCGACGTGCAGAAGCAGATGATCGAGTGGGATTCGTCGATCGATTCGGCGTTGCCGGTCAGCACGGTCAAGCCGTCGCCGGCGCGCGTCGAGCGGGCGCTGGACATGCTGCTGGCCGCCGAACGCCCGCTGATCCTGGCCGGCGGCGGGGTCGTGCTCGGCGAGGCGAGCGACCCGCTGCGGCAGTTGGCGGAACGGCTCGGCGTCCCGGTCGGCGTCACGCTGATGGGCAAGGGCAGTTTCCCCGAGGACCACGAGCTGTTCGCCGGCATGGCGGGCATCCAGACGTCGCAGCGCTGGGCCAACGCGGCGTTCCTGGAATCCGACCTGGTCCTGGCGCTGGGCGCGCGGTTCGGCGACCGGCACACCGGCGAGCTGTCGGTGTACCGAGGCGACCGGAAGTTCATCCACGTCGACATCGAGCCCACTCAGCTGGGCAAGGTGTTCGGACCGGACCTCGGCGTCGTGTCGCACACGCGGGAGTTCCTGGAAGCGCTGCTGGCGGCGCTCGACGCGCGCACCGCTCCGGCGCGGGACCGCGCGTGGGTCAAGCGGCTCGGCGACCTCAAGGCCGAGCTGCCGCGCAAGGAGGACTTCGAGTGCACGCCGATCAAGGCGCCGCGGGTGTTCAAGGAGCTCAACGAGTTCTACGGACCGGAGACCTACTTCGTCACCGCGATCGGGCTGTACCAGATCTGGTCCGGGCAGTTCCAGCGCGCGCACCTGCCCCGGCACTACCAGGTGTGCGGCCAGGCCGGGCCGCTCGGCTGGGAGATCCCGGCCGCGATCGGCGTCAAGAAGGCCCGGCCGGAGGCGGAGGTCGTCGGCGTGGTCGGCGACTACTCGTTCCAGTTCCTGGTGGAGGAGCTGGCGGTCGCCGCACAGTACGACGTCGGGTTCGTGCTGGTCATGCTCAACAACGAGTACCTGGGCCTGATCCGCCAGTCCGAGCTGCCGTACGAGATGAACTACCAGGTCGACATCCACTACGACGACCACGGCACGGACAACGTGAAGATCATGGAGGCCTACGGCTGCTCCGGCACGCGCGTCGAGGACCCGGGCGAGATCCGGTCGTCGCTCGAATGGGCGCGCAAGGAAGCCGAACGCACCCGGCGGCCGGTGCTGGTCGAAATCATGATCGAACGCGAGGGCAACGCCGCGATGGGCGCCGCACTGGACGCGGTGCGCGAGTTCGAAGCGGCCGACTGACGGGAGCCGGGCCGGGGCGTGCGCGCTCCGGCCCGGTTTCTGGTGTCATCGCGCGGGAATCAGGTCTGCCAGCGAGGCGAGTACCTCGGCGTCGCGGGTGCCGGGGGTCGCGTGGAAGACCACCAGCTGCAGGGTCGCCGGGCCGGGGATGTCCAGTTTGTCGCTGTGCAGGTCGAGGTCTCCGACTGCTGGGTGGCGGAAGCGGACGAGGTGGCCGGTCCTCGGTTTGACGTCGTGCTGGGCCCAGAGAGCGCGGAATTCTTCGCTGCTGGCGGTCAGCTCGGCGATGAGCGCGGCGGCGGCCGGGTCGGCGATATTCGGGCCGAGAGCGGCGCGCAGGCCGGCGACGCCGTCGGCTGCCATCTGCTCCCAGTCGCGGCGGAGGTCTCGCTCGGCCGGGTCGAGGAAGACCGCGCGGAGCAGGTTCCGGCCGACCGTGTAGTTCGGCGAAACCGCTGCTGCGACGGGATTCGCTGCGAGGACGTTGGTGAGGCGGTCCTGGACGTACGCCGGATTCGTCGGCCAAGTCGAGATCAATTCGACGATGCTCGCGGGCACGTGCGGTTCGACTTGGCTCGGCTGCGTCGGGGCGGCGAGCTGATGCAGGTGCCGGCGGGAGGGTTCGTCGAGGCCGAGTGCCCGGGCAAGCGCGTCGAGGACCTGGGCGGACGGGTTCTGGTCGCGTCCCTGTTCCAGCCGGATGTAGTAGTCGCTGCTGATTCCCGCCAGGAGCGCGAGTTCCTCGCGGCGCAGTCCTTGTACGCGACGCCGTCCGCTGTCCGGCAGCCCGACGTCGGCAGGCGAGATCCGTTCGCGGCGGGCGCGGAGGAAGTCGCCGAGGAGGTTGTCCACTTCGCCAGTGTATTTGATTCAGCGGCAGCTGTACTGTTGCGGCTGTGCTGATCTCTGAGACTCGCGAACTGGCGCTCGCTCGGCTCGGCCGAGCGCTGGCGGACCCGACGCGCTGCCGGATTCTCGTGGCGCTGCTGGACGGGGTCGTGTACCCGGCGCAACTGGCTTCGCGGCTGGAGTTGAGTAGGTCGAACGTCTCGAATCATCTCGCGTGCCTTCGCGGGTGCGGGCTGGTGATCGCGACGTATGAGGGGCGGCAGGTCCGGTACGCGATCGCCGATCCGCATCTCGCGCACGCGTTGTCGGAGCTGACGCAGGTGGTTTTGGCTGTCGCGCCGACGAATGCGTGCGACGAGGAATCGCGGGCCGTTCGATGACCGAGAACTGCCCGGACTGTCGCTCGGAGATGTCGGGCGGCGAGACCTTGTCGCAGGCCAGCTGCGGGTCGCGCCCCGCAGTGGATGCGGCGCGGCGGGCGGTCCTGCACCGGCGAGTGCGGTGGCTAGTAGCCGGGACGATCACGTACAACGTGGTCGAGGCGATCGTTGCGGTGTCGGCCGGGACGATCGCGTCCTCGTCGGCGCTCGTCGCGTTCGGGCTCGACTCGGTGGCCGAGGTGCTGTCCGCGGTCGCGGTGGCGTGGCAGTTCGCCAGTGCGGATCCGGAGCGTCGGGAACGGGTCGCGCTGCGGGTGATCGCGGTGTCGTTCTTCCTGCTGGCGGCTTACGTCACGGTCGATTCGGTGCGATCGCTGTTCGGCGGCGGCGAGGCCTCGCATTCGACAGCGGGGATCGTGCTTGCCGCCGTGTCCTTGGTTGTGATGCCGGTGCTTTCGAGCGCGCAACGCCGGGCCGGGCGGGAACTCGGGTCCGCGAGCGCGGTCGCCGATTCGAAGCAAACGCTCCTCTGCACTTACCTTTCCGGGGTGCTGCTGGTCGGGTTGCTGGTGAATGCGCTGTTTGGTTGGTACTGGGCGGATCCCGTCGCGGCATTGGTGATCGCGGCCGTCGCGGTGCGCGAGGGGCTTGAGGCCTGGCGGGGCGAGCACTGCTGCTGATCGCGGGTCATGCGGCGTTGGACGGCGCGCAAAGTCATGGCGAAGGCGATGAACACGCCGATCAGCGTCAGTGCGGCAGCTAGGTCGCTCACCTGCGGGCCTTTCTCCGGTGGTCGTTCGGGCCGGTTGAGCATGACGTGGCGCGGGGCCGGATTTCGGCGGCGCTCACGCTTCCTTGACTGCGCTCCGGCCGATGTTGATGCCGCCGATGCTCGCTGGCGTATGCGGACACGTGTCCGGTAAGCTTGCGGACACGTGTCCATTTAGGTGTCAGGGGTGGGAATGTCAGTGCTGGCTGGGAAAGTAGTCGCGATCACCGGTGCCAGCAGCGGAATCGGCGAGGCGACCGGTCGGCTGCTGGCGGCACGGGGCGCGGCGGTGGTCCTGGGCGCGCGCCGCGAGGATCGGCTCGCCGCGCTGGTGAAGGAAATCCGCGACGGAGGAGGTCGCGCGGTCGCGTGCGTCACCGACGTGACGCTCCGCGCGGACCTGGACCGGCTCGTGCAACGGGCGGTCGACGAGTTCGGCCGGCTCGACGTGCTGGTGGGCAACGCCGGGATCGCCAAGCTGGGACCGGTGGCGGACGCCGACGTCGAGGGCTGGACGGCGATGATCGACGTGAACGTGCGCGGGGTGCTGCACGGGATCGCCGCCGCGCTGCCGGTTTTCCGGCGGCAGGGCCGCGGTCATCTGGTGACGACGGTGTCGACGGCCGGGCTGAAGATCGTTCCCGCGCAGGCGGTTTACGCGGGGACGAAGAACGCGGTGCGGACGATCCTGGAGGCGCTGCGGCAGGAATCGACGGACGGGGTTCTTCGCACGACGTCGGTGTCGCCGGGGTTCGTCCGGACGGAGCTGGCGGATTCGATCGACGACCCGGGGGAGCGGGATGCGATTCGGCGGCGGGTCGAAGAGTTCGCGCTGGACCCGGCCGCGGTGGCGCGGGCGATCGGGTTCGCGATCGAGCAGCCGGACGATGTCGAGATCGGGGACATCACTATTCGGCCCGCGGTGCAGAACTAGCGGGTCCGGCAACGTTTTCGGCGGTCCTGGCGGTCCTGGCGGTCCTGGCGGTCGCGGCAGTCAGCGGCTGTGGTGGCGGCCGTGCCCGTGCCCGGTGCCCGGTGCCCGTGCCCGGTGCCCGGCAGCGGTCGTGGCGGTCGGTGGTGGCGGTGTCCGGTGCCCGCGACTGGCAGCGGTTGCTGCGGTCGTGGCGGTTGTGGCTGTCGTGGCTGTCGGTGGTGCGACGGAACCGGCAGGCCGGGAAGAAGCGGGTGCTGTTCCTGGCCTGCCGGGCGCCGAAACCTCGGTGGGGTGCCGGAGCCTCGGCGGGGCGACTGGTTCGGGCCGAGGCGGCGGGCGGGGTCAGAGGCAGGGCGGTTGGTAGCCGTCGATGAGCAGTTCGCGGAAGTCGAGCGTGTTGGGGGTCTTGCCGACGAAGACCAGGCCGCGGGCTTCGGTCAGCGCGGAGGCGAACGAATACTGCGGCTGGCCCAGTTCGGGAAGCCAGGTCCACGCGTCGGCGTCGAAGGGGAAGAACTTGCGGACCAGCTGGCCGCCGGTCGAGGGGATGCGGGTGAGCCATTTGTCGCCGCCGCTCCAGTGGGAGGCGGGGCGCAGCTGGACGTAAAGGTCGTCGTCGGCGCTGTAGGTCAGCCAGAATCCGGACGAATGGCCGAGGTCGGCCTGTGCGTCGAACTGGTTGCCCAGCCAGACCACGGCGACGTGCCATTCGTTGTTCTGGAAGACGACCTTCGCCGCGTAGCCGTCGCCTTCGGGGACGAGGAGGCTGCCGGTGGGCGGGACGGTCGTTCCTTCGCCGCTGGCCAGCCACTTCTGCAGCCGGTTGATCGACGGGGTGCTGCATTCGTCTTGCACGCTGACGCCGGGGTGCCCGGCGGGAGCGGCCTGCGCGGCTGGCGCGGAGAGCGGAGCCAGCAGCAGTACGGAAATCGCGGCGAGGACTGGGATTCCGGCCTTGGTCCGGCGGGATGCGGGCATGGATCGGAAGCTACCAGCGGAATTTCCGGCCGGTCAGGGCCGATAGTCGGCTTTCGGTCAGTGGTATGGACCTTTTTGGGAAAGGACCAGACCACCCGCGGAGTTCAGCGGGGATCGAGGCGTGCGGCCGGTTGACGTCGGGACCTGGGCGCACGGCGGCGACGGTCCGGCTTGCAGAGGCCGGGGTCGGCAACCAGGCGCGGTCCCTCGTGGGGGAAGGCCGGGTCGGCTTCCAGCCGCGATCTCTCGTGGGAAGGCCGGGGTCGGGTGCGGGCCGCGATCTGTCGTGGCGGAGGCCGGGGTCGGCTGCCGGGCGCGATCTGTCGTGGCGAAGCTCGGGGCCAGCTGCCGGGCACGGTCTCTCGTGGCGGAGGCCAGGGTCGGCTGCCAGGTGCGATCTCTTGTGGCGGCTGCCGGGCACGGTCTCTTGTGGCGGAGGCCGGGGTCGGCGACCAGGCGCGGTCTCTCGTGGCGAACAGGCCGGGCCGGTTGTCCGCGGCCGTGGGCCGTGGCGTCGCTGGGTCGGGATGAACACTTCCGGCGGCTCCGGCGAATATCCGATGTGACTAGGGCGGAGCGGTACGCCGCGGCGGGCGCGGCGGACGGTGACGATCGACCGGACTTGTGCGGGCCCGACCTGCAGCCGATCTTCCAGAGCTTGTTCGACCGGCACGCCCGGGACGTGCGCCGATACCTGGCCAGCCGCGCCGGGCCCGGCGCGGCTGACGATCTGGTCGGCGAGACCTTCCTGATCGCGTTGCAGCACCGGGCCAGCTACGACCCGGCACGGGCCAGCGCCCGCGCCTGGTTGTTCGGCATCGCGACGAACCTGCTGCGCCAGCATGCCAGGGCCGAGATCCGGTACCTGCGGATGACCGCCCGCGACCACGGCACGCCGGTCGCGCACGGTCATGCGGACCGGGTCGCCGACCAGGTCGACGCTCAGGTCAGGGTCCGGGAACTGGCCGCCGCGCTGGCCGGCCTCGCGCCGGGGGACCGGGACGTCCTGCTGCTGTCCAGCTGGGGAGAGCTGGACGCCAGCGAGATCGGTGCGGTCCTCGGCATTCCCGCGGGCACTGTCCGTTCCCGGCTGCATCGGGTCAGGCGGCTGCTTCGAGCCCGAGCCACGCCGAAGGCCCCGCCCAGTCTGGAAGGAGAGCGCGACGATGACTGAGAACAACGTCCGTCGCTTGTGGACGAACGACGAGCTGGACGAGGCGCTGGCCTCGCTGCGTGCCGAGGAACCCACCGGCAGGCGGACCCTGGCCGCGGCCAACAACGCGCTGGTGAACGCCGTGCGGTCCCTCGAAGGGAAAAGCATCCCCGCGCCGGAAACTGCCCCGCTGACCGAGTTCAAGGGCAAGCCGGCATCCCGGGCTGGGCGACGCTGGTGGATCAGCGCGGCCGCCGCGGCAGCGGTCATCGCTGTCGGCGTCACCGTGGTGACCACCGGAGCCGACTCTTCGGGGCCGACTTCAGCGTCCGCGCCACGAGTGAAGTTCTTGTCGGTGAGGCAGGCGCTGAATACCGCCGCGGACAAGATCCACGTCATCGGCGAGACTCCCGTCCCGGCGGGCAAGTTCCGCTATGTCGCGACCCGCACCTGGCTCCTGTGGAACGACAGCCGGGTCCCGGCCGCCTTTGCCGGCGAGCAACTGACCCAGACCTGGCAGCCCAGCGACTTCGCCGGGCAATGGCTGCTCAAAACGGCGCCCACCGGCAGCCGGAAGTGGCTGATCGGCGACGAGCAAACGCTCAAGGCGGGCACCGAGAAGCTCAACGGAGGCCACGGCGCCGACCTCAGCGAGTACTGGCCGAGCGGCGAATGGCGTGCCGCGGGCGGAAAGTTCTCCGGCAAGGCCATGGCCATCGTCGGCCGGTCCGCCGACGAATGGGGCGCACCCACCGAACAGCGGCTGGCCGACCTGCCGCGCGACCCGCAGCAGCTGTACGACCTGATGGCGGCCGACCTCTCGGTGGTGAACAAACCCAAGCTCGGCGGGGTGCTGGACATCGCCGCGCAACTGCTCAAGACCGGCACCCTGCCGGCCGATCTCAAGGAGTCGCTGTACCGCGCGGTGGCGAAGATCCCCGGCCTCAAAGTGACCGAGCAGGTCGCCAACCTCGACGGCCGCACGGGCGTCGCGCTGGGCGTGGATCCCGTCGACGGCACCTTCCGCATGGAGATCATCGTCGACCCCGCCACCGGCGAATTCATCGGAGAACGCCGGACCCGGCTCAAGCGTGACGACAACGACATCACGACAGCGGGCATCAATCCCGGCACCGTGACCTTCTCCAGTTCGGTCCAGACCGCGGTCGCTGACGAGCAGGGAGTCGTCCCGCCCGGACAGTGACCCCGCCGTGTCACCTCCTGTTCTCGGCGAACCATCCGAAATTGCCCCGCTGCTCCGGCAAATCCGGCATCACCTCACCAGGGAGAACTGATGACACCACGGAGACGGTTGACCGCCGTCGCGCTGGCCACGGCCTGCGCGGCGGCGACCTTGACGGCCCTGCCCGGTCCGGCGGGCGCGGCCGGTGCACCGGCCGCGCCCGGGGACAGTGCCAGTCACCAGGTCACGTTGATCACCGGCGACCGGGTCAGCGCGCGCAAGGACGCGCGCGGCCACTGGTCGCTGGCCGTGCAGGACGACGCCCGCTCCGGGCACCCGCCGTACGTCCAGTTCGGCGCCCGGCACGGCGACCGCACCGACTCCTACCTGGTGCCCGCCTCAGCCATTCCTCTCCTCCAATCAGGTCGGCTAGACCAGGAACTCTTCAACGTCACCGGGTTGATCCGCCAGGGCTACGACGACGCCGCCACCGACACACTGCCCTTGCTGGCCGAGTACCCGGACGGTGTGGCCGCTCGCTCGGCCGCGCCGTCCGGTGCTCAGCGCGGCCGCAGCTTCGACGCACTGGGCTACTCCGAACTCGCCGAGTCCAAAAAGGACGCCAGGGGGTTCTGGGCCGGGCTGAGCGCGGCAGGACCGGCCGTGCTCTCGGGCGGGCCGAGCAAGATCTGGCTCAACCACCAGGTGCACGCCTCGCTGGACCAGAGCGTGCCGCAGATCGGCGCGCCCGCGGCCTGGCAGGCCGGGTACACCGGCAAGGGCGTCACCGTGGCCATCCTGGACACCGGAGTGGACGCGGAGCATCCCGACCTGGCCGGAAAAGTCGCGCAGAGCAAGGACTTCAGCGGCAAGGGCGACGTGGTCGACGGCAACGGGCACGGCACGCACGTCGCCTCCATCATCACCGGTTCCGGCGCGGCCTCGGGCGGCAAGTACAAGGGGGTCGCCCCGGACGCGCGGCTGGCCATCGGCAAGGTGATGAACGACGGCGGCTCGGGCCGCGAGTCGGACATCATGGCCGGCATGGAGTGGGCCGCGCGCGAGGCCAAGGCGAAGGTAGTGAACCTGAGCCTGGGCACCTATCCCACGGACGGCACCGATCCCAGCTCTCAGACGGTCAACAAGCTGAGCCGTCAGTACGGCACGCTGTTCGTGATCGCGGCCGGCAACTCGGGCCAGGATGAGGGGGTGAGTTCCCCAGCGACGGCCGACGCCGCGCTGGCGGTGGGAAGCGTGACCAAATCCGATGCGCTGTCCCCGTTCTCCGACCGCGGCCCGCGCGTCGGCGACGGCGCGGTGAAGCCGGAGATCGGCGCGCCAGGCAGCGACATCGTGGCCGCGCGCGCCAAGGGGACCGCGCTGGGCGATCCGGTGGACGAGCACTACACGAGGCTCTCCGGCACCTCGATGGCCACGCCGCACACCGCGGGAGCGGCAGCCATCCTGGCCCAGGAGCACCCCGAATGGACTGGCGAGCAACTGAAGTCCGGGCTGGTCGGCGCGGCCAAGGAACTGCCGGGCATCGGAGTGGCCGCGATCGGCGGCGGCCGGCTCGACGCGGCAGCGGCGGTGACCCAGGCTGTCCAGTCCGAGCCCGCGACGGTGAACACTGTGGTGCATTGGTCGGACAAGCCCGGCAAGCGCACCGTCACCTACACGAACCCCGGTACCGCGGCGGTCACGCTCAACCTGGCCTTCAGCCTGGCGGACAAGCAGGGGCAGCCGCCCGCCGCGAACCTGGCCAAGATCTCGGCGAACTCGGTCACCGTGCCCGCCGGCGGCAAGGCCGCCGTGGACATCACGTTCACCGCGAGGTCCGGCAAGCCCGGGACTTACGCAGGTCTGCTGCTGGCGGGCACCGCGGACGGCAAGACCCGGGTACGCACCCCGGTCGGAGTAAAGGACGAGCCGGAGCTGTACGACCTGTCGGCGAACCTGCTGGGCAGGGACGGCAAGGCTCCGGGCGAGCAGGACCTCCAAACCTCCGTCGCGGTGAACGTCCACACCGGACAGAATTTCTTGGGCTACGCGGGCAAGCCGATGCGGGTGCCGCCGGGGGAGTACACGCTGAGTGCGGGGCTCACGGCTCGCAAGCCGGGCGGGCCGCCGGAGATCACCGCGTTCGCCAACCCCGTCGTGAAGGTGGCCCGCGATACGAAGGTGTCCTTCGATGCCCGCCAGGCCAAGCCGGTGACGGTGCGCACGGACCAGACGGGAGCCCTCGACGGCGGACTGGGCGCCCGCTTGGAGACCCGCCCCGAGGGACCGCACGAGCCGGTGTCGCTCGGGCTGGCCGCCGGCGCGCAGTTCCAGCGGCTCTACGCCTATTCCACCCCGGGCGTGAGTTCGAAGTACTTCCGCTTCACCGAGGACGTGCAGCTCTACCAGCCGTGGATCGAACTCACCGCGGAAGGGACGCAGCCGCTGGCGGTGGACGCGGGCTTCACCCGGTTCTCCGACAGCCCTCCGCCGTCCACTCAGCGGCTGGGCACCGTCTACGGCGGTGCCGGCACGCCGGCCGACCTGTCCAAAGTGGACGCCAAGGACAAGCTGGTGGTGCTGGACTTCCCGGACGGCATGCCCGTCGTCGAGGCAGGCAAGCGGATCGACAACGTCAAGGCGGCGGGCGGGCGGCTCGCGGCCTTCCGCCTCGTCGACCCCGTCGCCTCGGCCGCACTGCTCGGCGCCCTGCCCGAGAAGTGGTCGCTGCCGACCCTTCAGCTGGACGGCTACACCGGCGACCGCTACGTGACACTGGCCAAGGCTGGCGGGCTGACCTCCTCGCTGACCACGCGGGACCGCAGCGATTACCAGTACGACCTGTACTACCCGTCGGCGGGCAGCATCCCCGCCGACCTGGCGCACGAGGCGAGGGCCGCGGACGTGGCCGCGGTGACTATGGCCTACCACGGCTACGCCAAGGAATTCCTCCCGATGGTGTACGCGATCGTGGTGGGTGCCGATGGGGAGGTCAACCGGGGCGGGGCGAGTACCGCGCCGCAGTCCGAGCAACGGCGCTACTTCACCCCGGGCGACTGGCGGCTCCAGGTGCAGGGCGTCGAGTTCACCGATGTCAGCGTCGCCGAGGGCGGCACCCTCGTCGAGGGACAGCGCACCCTCGCGGCGGGCAAGTCCTACCGCATCGACTGGAACACCGCTGTTATCGGCCCCTCCTTCACCGGTCCCACCGCGTCGGGCCGCCCGTGGGTGTCGCGGACCAAGGACTGGGCGCTCGACGTCACGGTGCCGGTGTTCTCCGACGCGGCCGGGCACAGCAGCAGTGCGGATTACCTGAACGGACTGGACCGAGGCACCACCTCGGCCTATCTCGACGGCCAGCTCCTCGGTGCCCAGAACTCTCCGGGCCGAGGTGTTTTCCAGGCCCCGGCGCGGTTCGGCACGTACCGGATCACCACTGAAGTGACCCGGGACAAGCCCTGGTGGCCGACGTCCACGAAGGTCAGCGGCGAGTGGACGGTCGCCCCGACGTTGTTCGAGGACGGCCCGCTGGGCATGCTCGCGGTCGGCTTCGCCCCGCCGGCGGACCTGCGCAACGTCGTGCCGGGCGGCAAGGAGATCAGCTTCCCGGTGACCGTGACCCGGCAGGATTCGCCGCCGAAGGTCACCGAGCTGACGGTAGAGATCTCCTACGACGACGGCGCGACCTGGCAACCGGTGGAGCTGACCGCGGACGGTCCGAAGTGGACGGCCAAGGTCCGCAATCCGGCGAGCGGGTTCGCTTCGTTGCGGGCGAAGGCTGCCGACGACAAGGGCAATGCGGTGAGCCAGACGATTACCCGCGCCTATCAGATCGGTTGAGCGGTGCGGGGGTTTGCCGCGTCGGGCGAACCCCCGCACCCGGCCGCCGGTCGGGTGCGGGGAGGCCATCCGAGGCGTGCGGTGGCTTTCCGGTGGTGCAAGCGTGTCTGAGGCAGCGTTCCCTTCGGTTCGACATGCAGGTTGGCCGTATGGGCGACTGGGTCTCAGCCGGCCGCCACCGGTGCGAATCAGAATGGCGGCTCACCACCCGCGCCGATTCCGGCGGGCACCGGCGCGGCGCCCCAGTTTTCTCCGCTCAGCCCGCCGGTTTCGCCGCTGTTGCGGCTGACCTTGGTGACCCGGGCGGTGGCATACCGCAGCGACGGGCCGATCTCGTCCACCTGCAGTTCGACTACGGTGCGTTTCTCTCCTTCTTTGGTCTCGAATGACCGCTGGACCAGACGTCCGGTGACGAGCACCCTCGCGCCCCGGGTGAGGCTTTCGGCGACGTTTTCCGCTGCCTGCCGCCAGATGCTGCACCTGAGGAACAGTGCCTCGCCGTCCTTCCACTCGCCGGACTGCCGATCGAGTGTGCGGGGCGTTGACGCGACAGTGAAATTCGCGACCGCGGCTCCTGAGGGGGTGAACCGCAGTTCGGGGTCTGAGGTCAGGTTCCCGACCACGGTGATGACAGTTTCTCCGGCCATGATGAAGCTCCTTGGTCTTGTGCCGCCAAGTCCGTGGCGGCGAAGGTGACGATCGAGTGGACTCGATCAGTTTTCGTTGGTCGAAAGATGTGCGCGTTCAGTTGGGGTGAATGAGACCCGTCTCGGGATCACTCACGTCGGGCACGGTTGGCGCCTGCGCTGCTGTCGAGCAGCGGCGCAGGCGCAGCTCGAAGACGTCGCGAAGCAGGTTCGGGCGATCGTCCTCCGCCGACGATGCGAACTCGGGCTGCCCATGCCGCCTGAACCCGGGCTCGACGGCGAGTCGGGCTGACCGGGCGGCGCAGTGGCTCCGGGTCTGTGCGGGGAAGCTCGCCGTCGTGCGAAATCGTGGGATTGGCGGTCCAGGAATTGAAGGGTGTTCGCGACGGAGACGGCGAAGGCGAGCTCCGGCTCGGCGGCGAGGTTTCCGGTGCGGACGGTTTCTCCGGCCATGGTGACGCTCCTCTGTTCGGTGCGGGCCCGGGGCGGGCGCCGCTTCGGGAATCAGGAGACCATCCGGGTACGACAGTTTCCGGGGCTTCTCGGTCACTCCATCGGGTGGGACTTGCCTCGCGGCGACGGCGGAGCGGTTCCCACCGTTCGGCTGTTGTTCCGGGCGGAGGCGGCGGGCAGCATGAGCGGCATGGTCGGTGGGAAGTGGGGACGGGCGGCGGCGGTGGTCGCAGTCGTGGGGATTTCGGTGGCGGGACAGGGGATAGCGCCTGCCGAAGTGGGGGCGAAGCCCGGTTCGGCGGTGGAAGGCAGAGCGGGCGGCAGCGGGCAAGGAGCGGCGCGGCCGGCGGCGGGAGGCACGCCGGGAGATTGCTGCGGCGGGCCGTCATCTTGGACAACTGGGGACAAATCCGCCCTCGGGACCGCCGCCGGGACGGCGAGCCCGTTGTGGTTCACGGTCGCGAAGGGCGTTACGTCCGAGGTGTTCTATCCGCGTGCGGACGTCGCCAACATGCAGGACATGCAGTACGTCGTCACCGACGGGAAGTCCTTTGTGGACCTGGAGCGCGACGCGACGGATCACGTCGTTTCGATGCTGGACGAGAAGGCGCTCGAGTACACGATCACGAACACCGCCAAGAACGGTCGTTACCGCATCACCACGACGTACGTCACCGACTCTGGGCGGCCGACTCTTCTTGCCCGCACGCGGTTTCAGTCGCTCGACGGCGGTCAGTATCAGGTTTACCTGCTGGCGAATCCGTCGATGGCGGGCGGCGCGGCGAATGACCTCGCGGCGTGGGACGGGACTGGGCTGACGGCCAGCGGGACGGAGGATCTGTTCGGGGCGAAGACAACGGTTGCGTCGGCGTTGCGGGCCTCGACGGGGTTCGTCGCGCATGACAACGGATATTCCGGCGCCGCGAGCGATTGCCTGGTAGACTTGCGGGCACATCAACGTATTGCGAATCAATTCGATTCCACCAATTCTGGCAATGTAGTCCAATGTGGACAGATCCCGGTCGGGCAGGACACGACGTTCTCGGTCGCGCTCGGGTACGGGAGCGACGCTCACGGCGCGGCGGCGGCCGCGGACGGGTCGCTGGCGAGCGGATTCGACAATCTGGAACAGGCGTATCGGCGCGGATGGGAGGAGTATGTCGGCAGCCTGAAGGCGGCGCCGGGCAGTGTGGCGGGCGACGAGCGGCAGCGGAGGGCGTATTACGTCGCGCTGATGGCGTTGCACGCGGCGGAGGACAAGACGCATCGCGGCGCGAGCGTCGCGGGGCTGGCCACGCCGTGGGGCGACGTCGTCAACGGTGACACGCTGGGCGACGGGTACCACCGCGTGTGGGGCCGGGATCTGTACCAGCAGGCGACCGGGCTGCTCGCGGCGGGCGACGCGGCGCAGGCCAAGCGGATGGCGCAATTCCTGTGGTCCTCGCAGTGGATTTCCTCGCCCACGCAAGGCGACGGGACGACGTATCCGGCCGGCGCGTTTCCCCGGTACAGCCCGGTGAGCGGGGTCCAGGGGGCGACGCCGCAGCAGCTCGGCTGTTGCGAGCAGCTCGACCAGGATTCCGACGCGATCGTCCTCGCCTGGACGACCGGGCTCACCGACGCGGCGACGTATGCGCGGGTCAAGGTGACGGCGGAGCACATCCGGACGAGCGGGCCCGCGACGACCGAGCGGTGGGAGGAGCAGTACGGGCGGTCGCCGTCGTCGATCGCGGCGGAGGTCGCCGGGCTGGTCACGGCCGGGGCGATCGCGCGGGCGAACGGCGATGCCGCGGCGGCGCAGCAGTGGGAGTCCACCGCGGACTCGTGGCGGGCGCAGCTCGACGGCTGGACGCGGACGACCTCCGGGTACTGGGGCGGCCACACCTATTACGAGCGGCTGGACAAGGGTACCGACCCGAACGACACCGGCCAGATCTGCTTCGACGAGGGGTGTTTCTACGAGCACGACGTGGTCGACTTCGGCTTCCTCGACCTGGTCCGGCTGGGGCTCCGCGCGCCGGCGGACCCGGCGGTCGCGGAGTCGGTGGCACCGACCGCGGCGGCCCGCGACGGCAACGCGCCGATGCAGGTGACGACCCCGAACGGCGACATCTACTTCCACCGCTACCCGCACGACAACTACGGCGAGAGCACCACGGCCTGCACCGGCTGGCCGGCGAACGGGCCGCAGCGGTTCGGGCGGCTCTGGCCGGTGCTGTCCGGCGAACGCGGCGAGTACGAACTGGCCAACGGGCGCCCGGCGGCGGTGTACCTGAAGTCGATGGCGGACGCGGCGAACGACGGCTATTTCATTCCCGAGCAGGTGTGGGATCGCGCCGACGTCGCGTGCTTCGGGCTGGGCCGTCCGACCGGGAGCGCGGCGCCGTTGATGTGGGCGGAAGGCCAATACCTCCGGCTCGCGCAGAACATGGCCGCGGGGAAGAACCTCGAGACTCCGGAGGTGGTCCGGCAGCGCTACGGCGGCTGACCCGTCCGTTCGCGACGACGGCCGCGATCAGGGCCAGCCCGAGGCCGACGCCGGTCAGCACGGTGAACGGTTCGCCGAACAACAGGGTGCCCCACACCGAGGTGACCGGCGCGATCAGGAACATCAGGCTGTTCACCGCGGTCATGCCGATCCGTCCGACCAGCAGCCAGTACAACCCGTACCCGCCGAAGGTCGCCAGCACGACCAGCCAGGTCAGGGCGAACCAGAAGTGCCCGGACGCGGGCGGCACCGCGCTCCCGGTCGCCAGCGCGAGGGCGGTGAACACCACGGCCGAGGTGGCGCAATGGATGGCCAGCGCGCGCAACGGGGGAGCGGGGACGCGAGCCCGGCGTTCGAGCACGGTGGAGGCGACTAGCCCGAGCATGCCGGCGAACGGGATCAGGTACGCCCAGGCCGGGGCGTGCGAAGCGGCGTCCGACCAGCTGACCAGGACGACGCCGACGAGGCCCAGCCCGAGGCCGAGCCACTGCCGTCCGGTCGCCGCGACGCCGAGCAGCGGACCGGCGAGCGAGGCGGCGACCAGCGGTTGCACGCCGTCGATGAGCGCCGTCGTGCCGGTGCTGACGCCTTCGCCGATGGCCCAGTAGACGGTGAGCAGATAGCCCGACTGGGACAGCAGGCCGATCAGGACGTGCCTGCCCAGCTCGCCGACCGGCCGCACCCGCAGGAAGGGTGCCAGCAGCAGCGCGAGCGGCAGGAACCGCCACATCAGCACGGTCGGCACGGACGCGTCCGCCGCGCCGAGTTTCGCGCCGATGAACCCCGACGACCAGCACACGACGAACAGGACGGCCGCTCCGACTATACCGATCGGTTTACCCATGGCACCGGACTATACAGATCGGTATACACTGGGGCCATGACGATCGACTGGACCCCGAAGGCGCGAGCGGTGCTGACGGCCGCGTCGGAGTTGTTCTACGAACGCGGGATCCACGCGGTCGGCGTCGACGTCATCGCGGCGAAGGCGGGCGTCACGAAGAAGACTCTCTACGACCGGTTCGGCTCCAAGGACCGGCTGGTCGTGGAGTACTTGTCCGACCGGGACGCGCGCTGGCGGGAGTTTCTGGGCGAGTGGCTGGAGAAGGCCGGAACGGACCCGCGGGACCGGGTGGCAGCGGCGTTCGACGCGTCCGAGGCGTGGGCGAAGAAGTACGGCGGCAAGGGCTGCAGCATGATCAACGCGCACGCGGAGATCAGCGATCCCGCGCATCCGGCGTACGCGGTCGTGACCGAGAGCAAGAAGTGGATGCTCGGCGTTTTCGTCGAACTGGCCGAGTCGGCGGGGGTTTCGGATCCGCGTCAGGCGGGCGAGCAGATCATGTTGCTGCACGAGGGCGCGGTCGTGATGGCGGGCATGCGGGTCGCGAAGGGTGTCTTCAAGCGTGCGGCGGAAACGGCGGTGGTGCTGCTGGGCTGAGCCGTGAGCGCGTCGAGCGGACCTTCTCGTAATGCCGCGCGGCGCGCGCTCGGTTGCCGCAGGCGACGGAGCACCACTCGCGGCGCGGATGCGTCTTCATGAAGTAGAGCACGCAGCCCGGCGCGTAACAGGCGCGCAGCTTCGCCGCTTCTGGGCCGCCCAAAAGCGCGATCGATTCTCGTGCCACGCGGGCTAATCCAGTGACAACAGGCGAAGTGCCGCGCGAGGCACTCTCCTGCAATTTCCCGGCCACGAAAGTCAGTTGGGGGACAGGCAGGTGAGTGACGAGGTCGTTCAAGTCGCCCAGTGCGGTGTCCAGATCGACGGTCGGGGTCTGCCGGTCGTCGGCGGTGACTTGGGCGGCGAGGCGACGGACGGCGTCGCGAAGCCGCTGTGCCAGCGAGAGTTCGGCGGCGGACGACTGCCGCGGCCCGCGTTCGATGCCGACGTCGTCGAGCCACGCGTCGAGGTCTTCGCGGGTCCGGAGGTCGTCGTGGAGCCCGCTCGTGTCGGCCCAGACGGTCGCCATCAGGCGGACCGGCACGACCTCGTCCGGCAGCATCCCCATGGCCGAGACCGTATCACGGATGGAATGGGTTGCATCCGTGAGAAGCGACTGCTAGAACTTCTCACGGAACATCATCGTGCGACCCGTGAGAAAAGGAGGTGGCATGAACCAGGCGATCCAGCAGGTCTTCCACGCCGGCGAGCTGGCGGTCCAGCGCGAGGCCGGAGTCGAACGCCAGGCCGCGCGCTTGTCGCGGATGGCCGAACCAGCCGGGATTTCCGCGGGAATGGCGGGGTTCCTGGCCGAGCGAACGCTTCTCGTCATCACCGGACGCGACGCAGCGGGGCAGCTGTGGACGTCGCCGATCGTCGGCCCGCCCGGGTTCCTCGAAACCAGGTCGGCGACCACGCTCGCGATCCGCCGCGGGATCCCGGAGGGCGATCCGCTGCACGGGCTCCCGGCCGGGCAGCAGCTCGGGATGACGAGCATCGAGTTCGCCACGCGCCGCCGGGTCCGGATCAACGGCAGTCTCTCGACCGTCGCCGAAGACCACCTGATCGTGGACATCGAGCAGGCGTACGGCAACTGCCCGCAATACATCCAGCAGCGCGTGCTGTCCGAGGAAATCGAACCGACAGCACCAGCACAGACCCGCCCAGAGCTGAGTCCTGGCGACACCGAGCTGATCCAAGAAGCCGACACGTTCTTCCTCGGCACCGTCAACCCCGGCCACGGCGCGGACGCGTCCCATCGCGGCGGCGCGCCCGGGTTCGTCCGTGTCGAGGGAAATGCCCTGTGGTGGCCCGATTATCCCGGCAACAACCTGTTCAACAGCCTCGGCAACATCGCCGCGAACCCGGAAGCCGCGCTGCTCTTCTTCGACTTCGCCACCGGCCGCGTCCTGCAGGTCTCCGGGACCGCCGCGATCGAATGGGGCGAAGCGGGCCGCTCGGGCGACGACGGCTACACCGGCCGGATCGTCCGGCTCGAGGTGCGGCGCATCGTCTCCGGAGGTCCGGCGCCGCGTCAGGTCGCGCACACGCCGTATCCGCGCAATCCCCAGCTCATCAACTGAAAGGACCCCCGTCATGACCGAATCGCGGCCCCCGTTCCCGCCGTTCGACCTGTCCGCCGCGCTGAAGAAGGTCCAGGCCGCCGAGGACGCTTGGAACACCCGGGATCCCGAGAAAGTCTCGCTCGCCTACACGCCGGATTCCGTGTGGCGCAACCGCGACGCGCACGTGGTCGGCCGCGCCGCGATCGTCGAATTCCTTGCGGCGAAGTGGGAGCGCGAGCAGGATTACGCGCTGCGCAAAGGACTGTGGGGATTCCGCGAGAACCGCATCGCGGTCCGGTTCCAGTACGAGAGCCGCGACGCGGACGGGCAATGGTGGCGCAGCTACGGCAACGAGCTCTGGGAATTCGCCGAGAACGGCCTGATGAGCAGGCGCGAGGCGTCGATCAACGACCGGCGCATCGAGGAGGCCGAGCGGCGCATCTTCGGACCGCGGCCGGAAGCAGAACACGGGGTCGACTTCCCGCTGTGGTAAGAAACCCGGCCGCCCCTCCGGTGGTGTCGGAGGAGCGGCCGGGCCGGTGCCGCGTTCGCGGGGATGGGGGAACGCGGGCTTTGCTCAGGCGCCGGTGCGCGCCTGCCGTTTGCGGGACACGATGCGCCAGCCGAGCGCGAGCACCACGACGATCGCCGGGATCGAGTAGAACGCGATCTTCTCGGCTCCGTCGGAGAATCCCATCAGCACCACGACCAGCACGAGGAATCCGAGCGTGGCCCAGCCGGTGTACGGCGCGCCGGGCATCCGATAGCTCGGCCGCTCCAGTTCGCCGCGCAACGCCGCCTGGCGCATGCGCATCTGCGAGAACACCAGGGTTGCCCATGTCGCGACCACGCCGAGCGACGCGATCGCGGTGGCGATGTCGAAGGCCTTCGACGGCACGATGTAATTCAGCACCACGCCGAGCACGTAGGCCACCGACGTGAAGAGAATTCCGCCGTACGGCACGTGCCGCGAGTTCATCTTGCCGACGAACTTCGGCGCCTCGCCCTCGTCGGCGAGCGCGCGGAGGATGCGGCCGGTGGAGTACAGGCCCGAGTTGCACGAGGAAAGCGCGGCGGTGAGGACGACGGCGTTCATGACGTCGCCGATGCCGCCGATGCCCAGCCGCGAGAAGACCGTGACGAACGGGCTTTCGCCGCCGTTGTAGAACGGCCACGGCATCAGCATCGCCAGCAGCAGCACCGAACCCACGTAGAAGACGCCGATCCGCCACACGACGCCGTTGATCGCCTTCGGGAGAACCTTGCGCGCGTCCTTGGTCTCGCCGGCCGCGATGCCGACGACCTCGATCGCGGAGTAGGCGAACACGACCGCCTGCAGCGTCATCAGCGCGATGCCGACGCCCGCCGGGAAGAACCCGCCGTGGTCGGTCAGGTTGTGCACGCCGGCGGTGGTGCCGCCGATGTTCGCGCCGGTGAACACGAGCCCGAGCGCGGTCACCAGGAACACGATGATCGCGAGGACCTTCACGACGGAGAACCAGAACTCCAGCTCCCCGAACAGCTTCACGCTCAGCAGGTTGACCGCCATCAGCACGCCGAGCGCGACCAGCGCGGTGATCCACTGCGGCACGTCCGGCAGCCACTTGTGCACGTAGATCGCGACCGCGGTGATCTCCGCGATCCCGGTCATCGCCCAGTTCAGCCAGTACATCCAGCCGGAGACGAAGCCGGCCCACGGCCCGATGAACTCGCGGGCGCAGGTGACGAAACTGCCGGAGCTCGGCCGGTGCATGACGAGTTCGCCGAGTGCCCGCATCACGAAGTAGGCCGCGATGCCGCACAGCGCGTAGGAAAGGACCAGCGACGGTCCCGCTTCGTGGAGCCGCCCGCCCGCGCCGAGGAAGAGCCCGACCCCGATCGCCCCGCCGATCGCGATCATCTGCACCTGGCGATTGCCCAGTGCTTTCGTGTAGTTGTCGCCCTCTTTGGCGACCACTGTGGATTCCATGGTTGCGAGACGCTAGCGGTACCGGGCGGCGTGACGCAGCACACCTAGGCTGGACTTAAGGTGTGCTCCAGATCACCGTGGAGGAACCGGGTAAATCGGGCAGGACCCGTTTGAAATCCGGAAATCGCGCTGGAGCTGCGCGGATGTCCACGATGGACGGTGCGCGCGGAGACTTTCGGGCAGCCGCCGGGGGTATCCAGGGTATCGGCGGAAGCGGGCGTCCGCCAGAGCGCGGAGGCGGCCGGAACGGGCGATGCCGACGGCGGGCGGCTGTTCCACAGTGGACGGACGGAACCGGTGCGCGGCGAGGCCGCTTCACGGCGGGGAAACCCCGGAACACTAAACTGCGCGCGATGCCGTCCCCAGATTCCGACGCCACCGCACGCGGACAACCCGGCGATCGTTGGCTCATCATCGGCCTCGGGCTCCTTTCCGCCCTGACTGCGGTGCTGTTCACCGTGGCGCCGGTGAACACCGAGACAACGACCTACCGCTGGAACGGCGCGCAGGACACCGCGCTGCCGTCGTACCCGTACCACCCGGCCAGAATGGACGCGACCGTCCGATGCGCCGACCCGAACGGGCTGATCCTGGCGACCACTCCGCCGGGAGGAAAACAAGGCGCCGAGCCGCTCGGCGGCGGGCTGGAGATCAGGGCGGTCGGCGGCACGGTCAGAGCCGAACTCGGCGGCACCGAACTGATGCGCCGGCCGTCCGGCGGCGACTGCCGGCTGACCGTGCACTCGGACGGTCAAGGCACTGCCGTCGGCACCGCCAGGACTGCGAGCCGCCCGGCCGTCACCGGCCTGTACACCGAGCGTCCGGGCACGGTGTCCGCGCAGGTCGAACCCGACACCCGATGGGTCAGCTCGCCGAGCGTGCTCAAGGTCGCGCTCGGCGCGGTCTCGTTGCTCGCGCTGCTCGGCATGATCGTGCTGCTGATCCGGCGCGACCGGCGTGCCGCGCGAAAGGTCCGGCTGTTCCCCCGGCGGGCGTGGGTGCCGCGGCCGGCGGACGTCGTCGTGACCGGGGTGCTCGGAGTCTGGTCCGTCATCGGTGCGCTCACCGTGGACGACGGATACATCTCGACGATGCTGCGCGCTCGGGAATCGAGCGGGTTCACCGGCAATTACTTCCGCTGGTTCAACGCGCCGGAAGCGCCGTGGGGCTGGTACTACGAGCTGTACGCGCTGCTCGGCCGCATCTCGCCGGCCATGGTGTGGATGCGGCTGCCCTCGGTGCTGCTGGGGCTGGCGTCCTGGTTCCTGATCGATCGGCTGGTGCTGCCGCGCCTGGTCGACCGGCCGGGCCGGTGGACCCGCTGGGCGGCCGCGGCGCTGTTCCTGGCGTGGTACCTGGCCTTCGACGTCGGGCTGCGGCCGGAGCCGTGGATCGTGTTCGGCTCGCTGGCGGTGTTCGCGCTGGTCGAGCGTGCCGTGGCGACCGGTGCGGTGACGCCGGTCGCGGTCGGGCTCGTGGTCGCCGGCGCCACCGCGACGACCAACCCGCTCGGAGTCGCGGCATTCCTGCCGTTCGTCGCCGGAGTGCGCCCCCTCGTCCGGCTGGTGCGCAGGCGGGCCGACCTCCGGGTGCTCGGCACGATCGCGGTCGTCGCCGGAGCCGTGGGCAGCGCATTGCTGACGGCGTTCTACGACCAGCCGCTGACTGCCGTCCTGCAGTCGACCGTCGTCCGTCAGCAGATCGGCCCGGATCTCCCGTGGCAGAGCGAAATCACCCGCTACACGACCCTGCTCGACCCGTCGGTGGTCGAGGGTGCGCTGAACCGCCGGGTGCCGGTGCTGCTGATGTTCCTGGCGATGGCGCTGACGGCCGTGCTGCTGATCCGGCGCCGTGCTCCGGGACTGGCCGTCGGGCCTGCCCGCCGGATGGTCGTCGTCAGCGTCCTGTGTCTCGTCGTGCTCGCGTTCACGCCGACGAAGTGGACGCACCACTTCGGTGCGCTGGCCGGGTTCGGCACGCTGGTGACCGTGATGCTGGTGCACACCGTGGCGCGCGGAGCGCTGTCCTCGGTGTGGGCACGGGCGGCGGCGCTGGGCTTGGCCGCGGCGACGACGTGGCTGGCCTGGTCGGCGCCGGACCGGTGGTGGATGCAGTCGGACTACGACGTCCGCTGGGGCGATTCCGTTCCCTCGGTGAAGGGCGTGCGGCTGGCGGATCTGGTCCTCTGGGCCGGGCTGGCCGTCGCGCTCGGCGGCGTGCTCGCCGGGGTCTGGCTGAGCGCGAAGCGGCGGCCGGAGGCGGGGCGCGCGCCGCGCTGGCTGCCGAGGTCCGGCTGGGCGATCGTCGCGGTGGCCGCCGCGACGGTGGCGGTCGAGTTGGCCGGGCAGGCGCAAGCGGTGAAACTGCGGTGGGACACCTACTCCGTCGGCCGGTCGAACCTGGCTTCGCTCGGCCTCGCGCCAAGTGCTGGCAGCGCCGGAAGCTCCTGCGGCGTCGAGGACTGGCTGGACGTCGAGCCGGACGTCGGCGCCGGGGTGCTCCGGCCGTCCGCCCCGGCCGCGGCGGAGGGGTTCGCGATGAACGCCGCGTTCCCGCCGGGCTCGGCGCCGCGGACCCCGTACGGCACTGACCCGGCGCACCCGGCGTGGAGTTCCTACCGGTCGCCGTCCGAGACCGGCACGCTCACCACCGGGTGGTACGACCTGCCCGCCGACATCGGGGCGAAGGATTCGGCTCCGGTCGTGATTTCCTTTGCCGGGCGGGGGAAAGTGCAGGTGTCGGCGGAGTTCGCGAAAGCGGACGGGACCGTGCTCGCGGCCGTGAAGGCCAAAGGGGACGGCAGCGGGAAGTGGAGCGACGCGCGGTTCGATCCCCGCTGGCAGGCTCCGGGCGCGCGACGGGTCCGGGTCGTCGCACGGGACGCGGACCCCGGTCCGTCCGGCTGGGTCGGGGTCACCGCACCCCGGATTCCGCGACTGGCGCCGCTGACGAAGGAGATCCCCCCGAGCGCGCCGGTGACGTTGGACTGGACCAATGCTTTCGTCGTGCCGTGCCGGACTCCGGCCTCGTTGGCGGACGGCATCGTGCAGCCGGTCCGTTACCGGTTCGCCCCCGGTCCGGACGCGCAGTCGCTGGCCAGCGTCGCCTACTCCGCGGACGCCGGAGGGCCGTACGTGCCGTTGTTCGCCGATGCGAAGGCCACCGAAGTCCCGACGTACCTGCGCGGCGACAAACTGCGCGAGCCGGTCGCGGTGTACCGGTTCGACTACCCGGTCGCGATGCGGGGACTGACCGTCGAACACGGCACCCGGCCGACGTCCGGGCTGGCGAAACAGACGGCCGTGCTCGACTCGACCCGAGGAGGCGACGGGTAGGCAAGACGTGAAGCGCGCCCGACCGTCGTTCCGCCGCGGTCACCGGAACGGGCGACAACGGGGCCCGGCGGCTATTCCACAGTGGACCGAGGTGCTTACGTGGACGCGCCGGGAGCGGCCCGGCGCGGGCGCGCGAGGAGGAGCCGATGACGGCCACGGCGGAGGAGATCCGGGAAGAACCGGCGCCGGCGGCGCTGTCCCGGCGCAAGATCCACGCGGTGTTCGGCGCGGTGGTGCTCGGCATGCTGCTCGCCGCGCTGGACCAGACCATCGTCGGGACCGCGCTGCCCACCATCGTCGGCGACCTCGGCGGGGCCGGGCATCTGTCCTGGGTGGTCACCGCGTACCTGCTGGCCGAGACGATCATGACGGTCGTCGTCGGCAAGCTGGGCGACCTGTTCGGCCGCAAGCTGATGTTCCAGCTGTCGGTGATCGTGTTCGGCGTGGGCTCGTTCTTCTGCGGGTTCGCCGACAGCATGACCTGGCTGATCATCTGGCGCGCGGTGCAGGGACTCGGCGGCGGCGGGCTGATGGTCACCTCGACCGCCCTGATCGCCGACGTCGTCCCGTTGCGCGAGCGCGGCAAGTACCAGGGCGCGCTCGGCTCGGTGTTCGGCGTCGTGACCGTGGCCGGGCCGATGCTGGGCGGATTGTTCGTCGACCATCTGTCGTGGCGCTGGGCCTTTTACGTCAACATCCCGCTCGCCGTGGTGGTGCTCGCGGTGGCCGCGTCGGCGATGCCCAGCGTGCGCGCCGCGGTCAAGCCGGTGATCGACTACCTCGGCATCCTGCTGATCGGCCTCGCCGCGACCGGGCTGACGCTCGTCACGAGCTGGGGCGGGACCACGTACGCGTGGGGTTCGCCGGTGATCATCGGCATGGCCGCGGGCTCGGTGGTGCTGCTGGGCGGGTTCGTCGCGGTCGAACTGCGCGCGCCGGAGCCGATGCTGCCGATGCGGCTGTTCCGGAATCCGGTGTTCACCGTCGCCGGGATCATGAGCTTCGTCGTCGGGTTCGCGATGCTCGGCGCGCTGTCCTATCTGCCCACCTACATGCAGTATGTCCAGGGCGTGTCGGCGACGACGTCCGGTGTGCGGCTGCTGCCGATGGTGCTCGCGCTGCTGGTCGCCTCGATCCTGTCCGGCACGCTGGTCAGCCGGACCGGGAAGTACAAGATCTATCCGCTGGTCGGATCCGCGGTGATGACGGTCGGGCTGTATCTGCTGTCGCGGCTCGGCCCGCACACCGGGTTCTGGGAATCCGCGCTCTACATGGCGGTGCTCGGCCTCGGGATCGGGCTCGGCATGCAGGTGCTGACCATCGCGGTGCAGAACACTGTGGACTACAAGGATCTCGGCGTCGCGACGTCCGGGGTGACCTTCCTGCGTTCGATCGGCAGTTCGTTCGGCGCGGCCATTTTCGGCACCATTTACGCGAATCAGCTCGGCCCGAATCTGGCCAAAGCGCTTGCCGAACACCCGCTGCCGCCGGGCGTCGACCCGAAAGCCGTCCAGGTTCCGCTGGCCTTGCACCATTTGCCCGCGACGATTTCGGAACCGGTGATCAGCGCGTACGCGGATTCGCTGCACGTCGTGTTCCTTTATGCCGCGCCGGTCGGGCTGGTCGCCTTCGTGCTCGCGTTCTTCCTCAAGGAAATGCCGTTGCGCGACACCGCCCGCGCCGCCGCGCCGGACCTCGGCGACGGATTCGCGATGCCCGAAGCGCACGAACCCGATCGGGAACTCGAACGGGCGATCGCGACTTTGCTGTTCCGGGAACGCCGCAAAGCCGCGCCCGCGATCGTCGCGCGGGCCGGGTCCGAACTGGACGTCGGCGGGCTGTGGTGCGTTCTGCAGGTCCGGCTTCGCGAGCGGGCCGGCCGTCCGGCGACGCTCGAAGCGATCGGCGAGGACCACGGCGTCCCGGCGCAGGTTCTCGAACCGGCCTTCGCGCGGCTGGAACTCACCGGGCACCTGAACTACGCGCGGGACAGCTGGTCGCTCACCGAATCCGGGACGCGCGAATGGGACAAGCTCGTCCGCGCTTGGCACGACTGGATCGCCGAACGCCTCGGCGACTGGGGCGCCGGCGACCGGTCCGAACTGGACGCCGCGATCACCCGCGTGGCGACGCGGATCCTCGACCAGGGCGCCGACCGCGCCGGGGGACGGCACGCACTGGCGTGAAACTGCGGGAAATTGCGCCGCGCGGCGGGAAACCGTTGCGAAACCGGTACCGCTGGTGCAACGGGTGCGGAGGCGCCGACGTTTCGGACAGCCCGTTAGCATCTGCCTGTCAGACACCCTCTACTGTTCCGGGATCATGTCGGTGGATGAATCTGTGCTCACGACTTCGGACGACTCGAACAGCGCGGAAAGCGCGCGCGTTCCCGTCCGGTCCCGCCTCGCCGCGTGGCTGCCGCTGGCCGCCGCGGTGCTCGGCCTGCTCTCGTTCCTGCTCGTGCGCGGGAGCCTCACCGACGACGGGTACATCACCCTGTCGTATGCGAAGAATCTCGCGTTGCACGGCGAATGGGCGCTCGTTCCCGGCTCGATCGCGAACTCCGCGACGTCGCCGCTCGACGTCCTGCTGCTCGGGTTCCTGACCTTCGTCACCCGGATCAGCGGCTCCGCGCACACGGTGGTGGCGCTGGGCGCGCTCACCGTGCTGAGCAGCGCCGCGATCGGCTGGGCGTGGGCACGGCTGACCCGCCGCTTCGGCCTGTCGCCGTGGGTCGGCGTGCTGGGCCTGCTGCTGGTGATCGCCAACCCGTTCCTGCTGTCGGCCACCGGCCTCGAGGTGCTGCTCGTCCCGACCGTCCTGCTGTGGCTCGTCGTGGCCGCGCTGGAGAAGCGGCCGGTGCTGTTCGGCGCGGTCGCCGCGCTGACCGTGCTGACCCGCCTCGACCTGGTCGTGTTCGTCCTGGTGATCGCCTTCTCCACCGCGGCGATCCGGAAGAAGTTCTGGACGGCCGTGGCCGCCGCGGTCGTGGTGTCCGCGCCGTGGTTCCTCACGAGCTGGTTCGCCCTCGGCTCCTTCATCCCGGACACCCTGGTGATCAAGCAGGACCAGGAAGGCCTCTTCGGCGCCTGGGGCTACTTCAGCGGTCCGATGATGTACTTCCTGTACCTGCCGTTCACCGTGATGGTCGCCTTCGCCTCGGCGCTCGTCGGCGTGACCGTGCTGCTCGGCTGGCTGGCCCTGCGCTTCGCGCGCCGCTGGGACGACTTCCCGCAGCTGGCCCCGGTCGTCTCGCTCGGCGCGGGCGGCGTTGTCTACTACATCGTCTACTCGACGCTCGGCGTCGGCCCGTACCACTGGTACTACGTCACCCCGATCGTCAGCACGGCTTCGTTCGCGGTCCTGATGATCGGCGTCTGGCACGCCGAGACGAAGAAGCGGCCGAAGCTGAACCGCGTCCCGCCGCTTGTCGCGCTCGGGCTCGGCGGCGCGGTCGCGCTCGCCAACGTGGGCGTGGACCTCGCGCAGGGCGTGCCCTGGCAGTCGCCGGTCATTTTCGGCAACTGGGCGAGTTCGACCGACTACGCGCGGGTCGGCAAGGAACTCGGCGCGCGGCTGCAAGGCAAGTCAGTGGCCGGGCCGGGGGAGATCGGCACGCTGGCCTACTACTGCGACTGCCAGATCCTCGACGTGTTCTCCGACCGCAGCCAGGTCACGAAGATCGTGAACAAGCGGCTCGCCGAGGACGGCTTCTTCAGCAAAACGATCCTCCGGATCAACTACCACTGGTTCCACCGGCTGCCGCTGCGCAAGCCGGACTACCGGCTGCTCTACGACAAGGGCCCGGGCAACGGTCCGGACCAGTGGACGGTCTATTCCGCGGCCAAGGGCGTCGGGCATTTCACCCTCGTGCCGTTCGACCGCTGACGCACCGGCCGATTTCCGGATACGGTCGGTTCCATGGCGAAGGGCGAGGCCGTCGAGCTCGAGGTGGGGGACCGGACGGTCCGGGTGTCCAACCCGGACCGGGTCTACTTCCCGGCGCGCGGCGAGACGAAGCTCGATCTCGTCCGCTACTACCTGTCGGTCGGCGACGGGATCGTGCGCGCGCTGCGAGAGCGGCCGTGCATGCTGCACCGGTTCCCGTCCGGGGTGGCCGGGGAAAAGGTGCACCAGAAGCGGGTGCCGAACGGTGCGCCGCCGTGGCTGGAGACGGTGCGGGTGCAGTTTCCGCGCTACCACCGCCACGCGGACGAGCTGTGCGTGACCGAGCTGGCGCACGTGGCGTGGGCGGTGCAGATGTCCACTGTGGAGTTTCATCCGTGGAATTCCCGGCGCGCGGACACCGAACGGCCGGACGAATGGCGGATCGACCTCGACCCGATGCCGGAATGCGGGTTCGAGACGGTGCGCCGGGTCGCGCACGTCGCCGAGGAAATCCTCGACGAGCTGAACATCCGCGGCTGGCCGAAGACGTCCGGCGGCAGCGGGATGCACATCTATGTCCGGATCGAGCCGCGCTGGGGATTCGCGGACGTCCGCCGGGCGGCGCTCGCGTTCGCCCGCGAGGTCGAGCGGCGGGCTCCGGACGAGGTCACCACCACCTGGTGGCGCAAGGACCGGGATCCGGAAAAGCTGTTCGTGGACTACAACCAGAACGCTCGCGACCACACGATCGCGAGCGCCTATTCGGTGCGCGGCGTGCCGGAGGCGCTGGTGTCCACGCCGATTCGCTGGGACGAGGTCGACGACGTCGACCCGCACGACTGCACGATCGCGACCGTGCCCGCCCGGTTCGCCGAACTCGGCGACCTGCACGCGGGCATCGACGACGTGGCGTATTCGCTCGAGCCGTTGCTGGAGTGGGCCGACCGGGACGGGGTGGAGGCGGACGACTCCTGAGCGAAATCATTCGGGCGCCTGGCGTCATGGGGGAGCGCCCGCCGAGTCTCCCCGGGGACGGAGCGGAGGACAGCACGATGGACAGTGCCGGGCACAACGATCCGCTCGCCGTGCTTTATCGCCTGCACCACCAGCTGCGCGTGCTGTCGCCGGTGCTGACAGTCGCGCCCGGCCGGCCGGAAACGAAAGCCATGCTGGACGGGCTCGCGGAGACCGTTTCCGAAGCCGCGGGCCTGCTCTCGACCGCGGAACCGGCCGCGCTGGCCGCCCTGCGGCAGGCGTTCGACCACGCTCGCGCGGGACGGGGCAACGAGGCGACGTCGGAGCTGATCACCGCCTACGGACGGTTGTCGGTGCTGCTGCGCAAGGACGCGCCGCGCCGGGACAGCACGGACGAGCCGACTGTGCGGTGGCGCTCGAAGTTTTGACCCCCGCGGTGCCGGGCATGCCAGGATGGCGGACGAGAGCCGGCTGAGCCCGGGCGGTGCGGCAGCGGGAGGACCACGTGGCCGAGCAGATCCTCGTCACCGGCGGGACCGGACAACTGGGTCGGGTGGTCGTGGAACGGCTCCGGGCCGCGGAGGCGCCGGTGCGGGCGCTGAGCCGGCGACGGCGGTCCAGCGAAGGTGTCGAGTGGACGGCCGGCGACCTCCGCGACGGGCGGGGCATCGACGTCGCGGTCGCCGGGGTCGGCACCGTGATCCATTGCGCCACGGACTATCGCCACGAGGTCCAGACGGTGCGCACGCTCGTGGAGGCCGCGCGGTGGAGCGGGCAGACGCCGCATCTGGTGTACGTCTCGATCGTCGGCGTGGACAAGATCCCGATGGGCTACTACCAGGCGAAACTGGCCGCCGAGAAGGTGATCGCGGATTCCGGGATGCCGCACACGATCCTGCGGGCGACACAGTTCCACTCGCTGGTGCGGACGATCCTCGCCGGCGCCGCGCGGCTGCCGGTCGTGCCGGTGCCGAAGTTCCGGTTCCAGCCCGTCGACGTCCGCGACGTCGCGGCGCGGCTCGTCGAACTGGCCCAAGGCGAACCGCGGGGCCGGGCCGCCGATTTCGGCGGCCCGGAAGTGCGGACTACGGAGGATCTGGCGCGTGCCCTGCTCGCCGCGGCCGGGAAGGGCAAACGGCTCGTTTCGGTGCCGGTGCCGGGGCGGATCGGGCACGGCTACGCGACTGGCGCGAATCTGGCGCCGAACCATGCCGACGGCGTGGTCACCTTCGAGCAGTATCTGGCGGAGCAGGGCAAGCCGACTGCGCTGCGGTACCGCTAGCGGGCCGCGCGGCGGCGGACGGTGCGCTCCAGGATGCCGAGCGTCGCCTTGAGCGCGGACTCGGGAACGACCGGGAACGTGAGGCGCTCCTTCCACTCCTCGGAGAGCTCCGACCAGTCGTAATAGGACGTGACGCGGGTGCCGCCGTCGGCGGGTTCGAGCCGGTAGCCGTAGATGTGGCGGACGTGCGGGCGGAGGCTGCCCTCGACGGTCCAGGCGATCTCCTCGTCCGGGACGAGCTTCGTGATGACGACCTCGACGTCGTATTTTCCGATGGGCCGGTCGCCGAGCGCTTCGCGGTCCATGTGGACCACGAACCGGTCTCCGGCCTGGGTTACCGGTTCGCCTTCGGCGTCCATGAGCATTCCGGAGGCGTCGATGTCGACGTGGCCCTGCGGGTCGGCGAGGACCGCGAAGACGGCGCTGGCGGGGGCGGGGACGATCCGCGAGACCTCGAGGCGTTCGGTGCTGGTCATGTCATCGACTATAGCAGCAATAATCGATGATTAGCTTGCTCTCAGCTCTGCACGAAGAAGTGCCAGCCGACCCACCACCAGGCCAGCACGAGCGCGATCCGGGTCGACCGCTTGCGCATCAGCGCCGAGAGCACGCGGGTCAGCGGCGGGATTTTCTTCGGGAACAGATGGCTGCCCAGCCACAGCAGGATCGCGGCGGCCACGATCGCGCCGAAGCCGATTTCGGTGATCAGCCTGCTGCTCATGCCGTTCTCCTCGCCGCGGCGGCCGCGCGCAGCATCGCCAGCCCGGCCGCGACCCAGACGCCGAGCGCGAGTGCTTGGACGACGCGGTTGTCGAGCATCGGGTCGACGAGGTCGCTCATCGTCGGGTGCGTGAGCGAGAGTCCGCCCGCGGCCTGTTCGTAGATGAAGGAGACGAGTTCCCAGAGGCACCAGGAGATCGCCAGCGCGACCCACAGCCAGCCTCGGCGTGGGACCGGCTGCGGCGGGAGCGAGGGGTCCCGCCATTCCACGACCAACGCGCCGATGCCGATCGCGGCGATGGTGAGGAACATCGGCACGGTCTGGCGGCCGAAGACGAGCGCTACCAGTGCGGCAGCGGCGATCAGCGAGGTGCCGGGGAGCCGGGTGGACGGTGCGAGGAGCGCGTCGGCGGCCCTGTGGCGTTCGGTGAAGAGCAGCAGGATCGCGGCGGCGAAGAAGATGACGCCGTCGGCGGGAGCGCCGCGGATCCAGTGGGCGAGGGAGGCGATGAGGAGGGCGGCGATCGGGAGATCGACGGCCAGCCGGTGCGCCGGGTAGTCCGCCGCGTGCCGTTCGGATGAGCTCAAGCGACGCACCCCATTTCGTGCCGGTCCTGCTTGGAGGACAACACGAAAGGGGGCGATTGGCTTCCCGGACGGGCGATCTTTTCGGGGGAACGGCCGGATTTGCGGGGTACGGCGGATGCGAGTTCCGCGAGACGCAGCGGGCGAGAGGGTCAGATCGGGCGGGCTTCGTCGGCACCGACGGGGGGATCAGCAGGGAGGCCGTGGAGCACTGTCGCGAGGATTTCCGCTCCGCGGACCACTCGAGGACCCGGCCGGTTGAAGTAGGACGGGCCGTCGAGGAGCCAGACCCGGTCGTTCCGTACTGCGGGCAGGTCGGCCCAGCCTGGGCGGGAGGTGAGGACGTCGAGTTCGGCCTCGGCGCGGTCCGGCGAGAAGCCGCAGGGGAGGACGAGCAGGACGTCCGGGCGGGCGGCGGCGACGGCGTCCCAGGTCATCGGTTTGGTGTGCTCGCCCGGTTCGGCGAGCAGCGGCGTGCCGCCCGCGGCCGTGATCTGCTCGGGCACCCAGTGTCCGGCGGGCCAGAGCGGATCGAGCCATTCGAGCGCGACCACCCTTGGCCGGGGGAGCCCGGCGACTCTGTTCCGCAAGGCGGTGAGCCGTGAGCGGAGTTCGGCTGCGCGGGCAGCGGCGACGTCCGGGACGCCCAGCGCGTCGCCGAGGGTGGTCAGGCAGTCGAGGACTTCGTCCAGGGTGCGCGGTTCGAGGCTGAGCACGCGCGGTCCGGCGTCGAGCATCCGCACCGCCGCCGCGACGCGCGTGTAGGACACCGCGCAGACCTCGCACAGGTCTTGGGTGAGCACGAGGTCTGGCGCGAGTGCGGCCAGTTGGTCGAGGTCCACTGAGTAGAGCGACGATCCTTGGTGCGACGAGCCGACCGCGGTGGAGATTTCGCGGCTGGTCAGCGTGTCGGAGTCGAGGTCCGCGGCGGTCACCACCGGCACGGACGCGATTTCGGCGGGCCAGTCGCATTCGTGGGTGCGGCCGACTAGGTCGCCAGCCTTGCCGAGAACGGCGACCAGGTCGGTGGCGGCGGGCAGCAGGGACACGATCCGCATGCGGTCCACGGTAGGTCAGACGGCCTCGTGCAGCGCCTCCAGCAGCGAGGAAGCCCGGTAGTCGACATCCTCGGCCTGGAGTTCGTTCGTCACGAAGGAGAAGGACAAACCCCGGGTCGGCCACGCGCCGTGGCGACCGCCGCCGGCGCCGGAATGGCCGAAGGCGGCGGGATCGGCGTCGGCGGGGCCGTAGGTGCCGATCGGGTCGGCCAGTTCGAAGCCGAGGCCGAAGCGCAGCGGGCGGTCGTTGATCGCGTCGATGCCCTCGGACCAGGTGCGGGTGGCCTGCGCGAGGACGTCGTCCGGGACGAGCTTGCCGGAGCGCAGCAGGTCGTACAGGCGGGCCATCGCGGTTGCGGTGCCGACCGCGCCGCCTGCGGCCAGCGTCGCTCCGCGGTACTCCGGCGAGTTCATCGAGTCGCCGGAATCGAGCAGGCCGCGGTACATCCGTTCGACGATCCGGCGGCGTTCCTCGTCCTGGAGGAAGGTGCTGATCCGGTAGCCGGGCGCGCGTCGCAGGGTCGCCACCGGGACGGTCGGCGGGGTGCCGAGCCGCAGGTCGAGGCCGTGCGGCTCGGCGAGGAGGTCGCGGACGAGGGTGCCAAGGTCCTCGCCGGTGACGCGCCGGGCCAGCTCGGTGGCGAGGTAGCCGTAGGTGAGCGCGTGGTACGCGACCTTCGTGCCGGGAGTCCACAATGGACGTTGAGCGGCGAGGGCGTTCGCGTTCGCCGCGTTGTCCAGCATGGGCAGGTCGGGCTCGACGTAGGGCAGCCCGACAGTGTGCGACAGCACCTGCGAGACCGGCACCTCCTCCTTGCCCGCCAAGGCGAATTCAGGCCAGTAGCGGGTCACGCGCTCGTCCGGGTCGAGCTTCCCCTGTGCGGTCAGCATCGCCAGGACGGTCGCGACCACGCCTTTGGTGCCGCTGAACAGCACAGCCCGGGTGTCCTCGGTCCACGGCACGCCGTCCGCCGCCGAGCCGCCCCACAGCTCCACCACCGGCGCGCCGTCGCGGAAGACGCTGAACGCGGCTCCGCCGGTGGTCGCTTCGATGATGTCGCCCATCGCTTCTCGCACGCCCTCGTAACCGGGCTTCACCGCTCCGTGCACAGTCATGATCGGCTCCTCACAGCCTCGGCGTCGTAGCGAGAAGTTCGCTGGTGTACTCGTGCGACGGAGAGCTCAGCACCGACTCGACGGTGCCTTCCTCGACGATCTCGCCGCCGCGCAGGACCGCGATCCGGTCCGCCACCTCCGGGGCGAGGGCGATGTTGTGCGTCACGAACAGCATCGCCATGCCGAGTTCCCGGCGCAGTTCGCCGAGCAACTCCACGATGGTGGCCTGCACGGACACGTCCAGCGCTGAAGTGACCTCGTCGCACACGAGGACGTCCGGCGTGGTGACGAGCGCGCGGGCGATCGCGGCGCGCTGCCGTTCGCCGCCGCTGAGCTGGTCGGGCAGCCGGTTCGCGAGGTCTTGCCGCAGGCGTACGCGGTCCAAGGTCTCGGCGACCCGCTTCCGGCGCTCCGTGCGGGAGAGGGAAGTCAAGCGCACCAACGGAACCTCGATCGACTGCGCGATCGTCTTGCGCGGGTTCAGCGACGAGAACGGGCTCTGGAAGACGTACTGGATCCGCCGCAGTTCGTCGGTGCTGCGCTGGCGGGCAGCCGGGGCCAGCGGAGTGCCTTCGAGCGCGACGGTGCCGGTGAAGCCGCGGTTCAGCCCGGCGATGCATTGCGACAGCGTGGTTTTCCCCGAGCCGGATTCGCCGAGCAGCATCACGCTTTCGCCGCGCGTCACGGCGAGATCGATGCCGCGCAACACCTTCTGCTGCCCGTAGGCCAGCCGGATGTCGCGCGCGGCGAGCACTGCGTCGTCCGGCGGGGGAGCGGCGGCGGGTTCCGCACCGAGGTCGGGCACCGCTGCGAGAAGCCGCTTGGTGTACGCGTGCTTCGGCCGCCGCAACACCTCGTCGGCGACGCCACATTCGACCAGGTTTCCCTCGTACATCACGGCGACCCGGTCCGCGAGCTGCGCCACCACGGCGAGGTCGTGCGTGATGTAGAGCGCCGCGACGCCGTGTTCGGAGGTCAGTTGCCGGACGGTTTCCAACACCAGCGCCTGGGTCTTCACGTCGAGCCCGGTGGTCGGCTCGTCCAGCACCACGACGCTCGGGCGGCACGCGAATGCCATCGCGATGCCGACCCGCTGCTGCTGCCCGCCGGACAGCTGATGCGGGTATCGCCGCTGGTAGGCCTCGTCGGACGGCAGCCCGACCTCGGCGAGCACCTCGGCTACCCGCTCCTCGGTGGAACCCGGATACCCGTGCGTTTCCAGCACCTCGGCGATCTGCCGCCCGACCCGCAGCGCGGGGTTCAGCGACAGCGCCGGGTCCTGCGGGATGTACGCGACGGCGCTGCCCCGCAACTGGCGGCGCGCGGCGTCGTCGAGCGTCAGGACGTCGACGGGTTCGCCGTCGCGCGGATGCAGCACCACTTTGCCGCCGCCGGACACCAGCCCGCGCCGGAAATGGCCGAGCGCGGCCAGTCCGGCGGTCGTCTTGCCGGAGCCGGATTCGCCGACGAGCGCGAGGACCTCGCCGGGCGCGATCTCGTAGGACACCGAATGCAGCACCGGACGGCCCGCCGCGGTGCGCACGGCCAGTCCGGTCACCTCCAGAGCGGTCGTCATGCGCGTCCCTCCCGGGTCCGCCCGGCCGCGGCCGAGGCGAGCGAGTCGGCGACGAGGTTCGTGCCGACGGCCAGCACCGCGATCGCGACCACCGGGAGCAGCACGCCCCACGGCTGCACGACGAGCGCGATCCGGTTCTCGTTGATCATCAGGCCCCAGTCCGCGGCCGGCGGCTGGATGCCGAGCCCGAGGAACGACAGCGAGGCGATGTAGCCGATCGAATAGGTCAGCCGCAGGCCCAGCTCCACCATCAGCGGGCCGGTGATGTTCGGCAGGATCTCGCGCAACAGGATCCGGCTGCGCGGGACGGCGTACATCTCGGCCGCGCGGATGTAGTCGTGATTGCGCACCGAGACGGTGGCCTGCCGGGCGACCCGCGCGGTCCGCGGCGCGTGCGTCAGCCCGATGACCAGCACCAGCAGCCAGCCTTTCGGGCCGATCACCGCGATCGCCAGCAGCGCGATGACCAGCTGCGGGAACGACAGCAGGACGTCGTTGCCGCGCATCAGCAGGCTGTCCAGCCAGCCGCCGCCGTATCCGGCGATCATGCCGAGCAGCGCGCCGAGCACGATGCCGAGGGCGGTGGCGAGGACGGCGTACAGCAGCAGCGTGGTGCCGCCAGCCAGGAAGCGGGTGAGGACGTCGCGGCCTAGGCCGTCGGTGCCCATCAGTCCGTCCGGTTTGAACGGCTTCCCGGCGAAGTCCGTGGTGGTGTGGCCGGTGATGATCGGCCCGAGCCACGGGCCGACAAGCGCCACGAGGATCACGACTCCGGCCAGTACGGTGCCGACCTTGGCCTGCGGGAACGCCCAGGCGGCGCGGATCAGCCCGGCCGCGCGTGGCGGCGTTTCCGGGACGGCTGGGACCACCTGTTCTTCTTCGACCGCGGTCATCGCACTGCCTCCGTCCGGAGCTTGGGATCGGCGAGGATGCCGATCACGTCGGCCAGCAGGTTCACCACGATGTAGACCGCGGCGATCAGCAGCGTCACCGCCTGGACCACGGCGACGTCGCGTTTGCCGACCGCGTCGATGAGCGCCTGGCCGATGCCGGGGTAGCGGAACAGGAATTCGACCACCACGACGCCGCCGGCCAGCCACGCCAGCTGGATCGCGACGACCTGCGCGACCGGGCCGACCGCGTGCGGCAAGGCGTGCCGCAGCAGCACAGTCCGCTCGCGCATTCCCTTGAGCCGAGCCATTTCCACGTACCCGGAATCGAGGACCTCGTTCATCGTCGCGCGCATCATCCGCGTGATGTACGGCGTCACGACGAGCACGAGGGTGAGCACTGGGAGGACAAGCTGACTTGGTTGGGCCCAGACCGCTTCGCCTGGTGGCGTGAGCGTGACCGAGGGCAGAAAGCGGAACACGGTGGTCGCGAAGAGGACGATGAGTGCCACGCCGATGACGAACTCCGGCAGCGCGGCGATCACCAGGCTGATTCCGGACACCACCTGGTCGCCGGCGCGGCCGCGGCGCATCGCGCTCCACGTGCCGAGCGCGAGCCCGAGCGGGGTGGCGATCACCGCGGCGAGCACGAGCAGCACCAGGGAGGCGGACACCCGGTCCGCCAGCAGCGTCGTGACCGGGCCCTGGGTCGAGGTCGAAGTGCCGAGATCGCCGGTGAACAGGCCGCCGAGCCAGGAGAGGTAGCGCTGCCAGACCGGTTCGTCGAGGTGCAGCGTGTGCTGGAGCGCGGCGATCCGCTCCGGAGTCGCCTGCTGGCCGAGGATGGCCCGGGCCGGATCGCCCGGCAGCAGCAGTGTCGCGACGAACACCAGCAGGGTGACCAGCCACAGCACCACGAGGCTCACGAGAAGCCGTTTGAGGATCAGCCTGGTCATGCCGCGCCGCCTTCCGCCGTGCCGAGCCAGACCTGCCGGAACTGGTAGCCCGACAGCGAAATCCCGGTGCGGTCCGGTACGAAACCGGCCACATAGGACTGATAGGCGTCGACCTGGTCGACGAAGCCCCACACGATCAGGCCGCCGCGTTCGTACTCGATCTGCTGCGCCCGGCGGAGCAGCTCCGCGCGCGCCTTCGGGTCGACCGTGGCGCTCGCCCGCGTGACGAGGTCAGTGAATTCCGGGTCGTTCCAATGGGTTTCGTTGTAGGGCGCTTTCGGCAGCGAACCGGACGCGACCTGCGGCAGGTAGTTGCGCGTGTACCAGAAGTCCTGCGCGAAATCCCAGGACAGGTAGTTCTCGCCGTAGAACGTGGTGGTGTCGATCTTCCGGATCCGCACGTTCACCCCGGCCGCCTTGGCCTGCTGCTGGAACACCTGCGCGGCCTCGACCGCGCCGGCTTGGATCGGCGCGGTGACCAGTTCGATGTCGAGATTCGGCTTGCCCGCTTCGGCGAGCAGGCGTTTCGCTTCCTCGATGTTCTGCTTTCGCTGCGGCAACTGCCGGTTGTACGCGGGGTCGAAGGGCGCGTACAGGTCGTTGCCGACCCGGCCCTGTCCGCTGAGCACCTGGTTGATCATCTGCTCGCGGTCGACCACCAAGCGCAGCGCTTGGCGTACGCGGACGTCGTTGAAAGGCGGGCGGTCCACCCGCATGGTGAACGGCAGCCAGGTCCCGGTTTCCGACCGCAGCACCTGGATGCGCGGGTCGCTGCGGAGCACGTCCACGAGCGCGACGGGAACCTGGTCGATCGCGTCCACTTGGGACGAGAGAAGGGCGTTGATCCGGGCGTCGTCGTCGGAGAAGTTGATGAGCGACAACCGGTCCAGATACGGCTCGCCCGGCCGCCAGTAGTGCTCGTTGCGCACGAAGGTGCTCTGCAGGCCCGCGGTGAACGTGTCGGCTTTGAACGGTCCGGTGCCGATCGGCCGCTTGACGTCGAAGTCGGCCGGGACGATGCCGAGGCTGTACTGGCCGAGCAGGTCGTCGAACCCGGAGTTCGGGGAGGTGAGGCGGAATTCGACGGTCCGGTCGCCGGTGGCGACGACCTCGCCGAGCATGGTCAGCCCGGCCGCGCCGCTCTTCGGGTCCTTCGGGTCGGTGATCCGGCGGAAGGTCGCGACGACGTCGGCCGGGGTCACCGGGCGGCCGTCGTGGAAGCGGATGCCCGACCGCAGCACGGCGGTCCAGGTGCGCGCGTCCGGCGAGGACTTCAGCGATTCGGCGACCAGCATCTGGAGCCGGTAGTCGTGATCGCGCAGCAGGAGCGGCTCGTAGAGGTTGAGCACCCGCGCGATGTCCGGGTTCGTGGCCGGGATGTGCGGGTCGAGCGTGTCGGACGCGCCTCCGCCGGTGACGCCGACGCGGAGGGCGCCGCCGCGTTTGGGCGGTCCGGAGGGGACGGCCGCGGCGACGGTGGAGCCGCAGGCGGCCAGCAGGGGTGCGGTGCCGGCGAGCGCGGCACCGGCGAGCGCGGTGGTGAGGAATCGGCGGCGGGAAACGTTGGTCGGTTTACATCGGGCTTCCATGGGTGACTTTCGAGCGGGTGAGCGGCAATCCCGGCGCGAACCGGGATTGCCGCTCACGAGGGGGTGGGGAGGGGATCAGGCGATGGCGCGTCCCGCGTAGTCCGGGACCGGGGCGAGATGCGCCTCCAGCGCGGTGGCCACCTCGGCGGGGAACGGCGTCGCGCGGCCCCCGGAAACGTGCAGGCACAGCAGTTCTTCGGTGGCGACGAGTTCGTCGCCGACCCGCATTTCGTGGCAGAGCCGCACCTTTTTCGCGCCGACTGACAGCACGGCGGTGGTCACTTCAAGCTCGGCGTCCGCGCCGACTTCGCGCAGATACCGGACGTGAGCCTCCACTGTGTACAGCGACGCCCCGGTTCTCTCGCGGTAGCCGGGACCGAGGCCGACGATGTCCATCAGCGCGGTGGTCGCGTCGCCGAAGACGAGCACGTAGTAGGGCTCGGAGAGGTGGCCGTTGTAGTCGATCCACTCTGGACGGACCCGGTCGCGGTACTCAGCCACGACGGGCCTGCCCGACCGCGCGCTGGATCGCGATGACCGCCCGGTCGCGTTCGGCGATCAGGTCGGCGATGGTCCGCCCGGCCGCCTCGTCGTCGCAGCCGTCGACCACGGCGTCGCGCAGGTCCTTGGTGAGTTCGGGCGCTTCGAGCCGGGTCCACGGCGACTTCAGCGACGGTCCGAAGTGGTCCAGCATGTGCGCCATGCCGCCTTCGCCGCCGGCGAGGTGGAAGGTGAGCATCGGGCCTTGGATCGGCCAGCGCAGGCCCGGCCCGTCGGTGATCGCGAGGTCGATCTGCTCGACGGTCGCCTCGCCGTTCGCGACCATGTGCAGGGCTTCTCGCCAGAGCGCTTCCTGGAGCCGGTTCGCGATGAAGCCGGGCACCTCGCGGTCCATGGTGATCACGGACTTGCCCACGCGGCGGTAGAACTCGGCGGCCCGCTCGACCGCCCACGGCGCGCTGAGCTTCCCGCCCGCGACCTCGACCAGCGGGATCAGGTACGGCGGGTTGAACGGATGCCCGACCACGAGCCGTTCCGGCGTCTTCGCGGCGACCTGCATTTCGGTCATGCCGTAGCCGGAGGTGGACGAGGCGATCACGACGTCCGGCGCGGTGACGGCGTCGATGTCGGCGAGGAGTTTCTGCTTGAGCGCCAAGTCTTCCGGCGCGCTTTCCTGGACGAAGCCCACGCCGTCGACGGCTTCTGCGAGCGTCGCGGTGACAGTGAGCCGGTCTCGGCTCGCGCCCGGCTTGAGGCCCAGTTCGGTGAGCGCGGGCCACGCCGCGTTGACGAGCCGTTCGAGCTTCTCGGCCGCGTCCGGCGCGGGGTCCCAGGCCCGGACGTCGAAGCCCTGGGCGAGGAAGTGCGCGACCCAGCCGCCGCCGATGACTCCGGCTCCGATGCAGGCGACAGTGTCCACAGTGGTCTCAGGCATTCACGCGCTCCTTCAGCCCGAGGATTTCCCGCGCCCGGTCCGGACTGGCGATGTCCGCGCCGAGCTTCTGCACGATGTCCACCGCGCGTTCCACGAGCTGGCCGTTGGTGGCCTTGACGCCGCGCGCCAGGTAGAGGTTGTCCTCCAGCCCGACCCGGACGTGCCCGCCCAGCAGCACCGACTGCGCGACCCACGGCATCTGGTCGCGCCCGATGGCGAACGACGCCCACTGCGCGCCTTCCGGCAGCAGGTGGACCATCGCCTGCAGCAGCCCGGGATCCGGCGGCGCGCCGTACGGGATGCCCATGCACAGCTGGAACAGCGGCGGCGGGTCGATCAGGCCTTCTTCGACCATCTTCGTGGCGAACCAGAGGTTGCCGGTGTCGAAGATCTCCAGCTCGGGCTTCACACCCAGTTCCTGGATCCGCTTCGCGCCGGTGCGCAGCATGTCCGGAGTGGACACGTAAAGCTGGTTGCCCTCGCCGAAATTCAGCGAACCGCAGTCGAGCGTGCAGATGTCCGGCAGGAGTTCCTCGACGTGCGGGAGCCGGTCGTGCGCGTTGACGAGGTCGGTGCCGTCGACCGGCTTGAGCGGGTCTTCGGCGTCGATGACGAGGTCGCCGCCCATGCCCGCGGTGAGGTTGACGACGACGTCCACACCGGACTCTTTGACCAGGCGCACCGCCTCGCGGTACAGCGCGACGTCCCGCGACGGGGCTCCGGTTTCGGGTTCGCGCACGTGGATGTGGACCACGGCCGCGCCGGCGTTGGCGGCCTCGATGGCGCTTTCGGCGATCTGCGCCGGGCTGACCGGGACGTGCGGGCTCCGGCGGGTGGTGTCCCCCGCGCCGGTGAGCGCGCAGGTGACGATGACCTCGTGGTTCATCAGGCTCCTTGGACGATCGAGCGGTCGATGAAGTCGTGCAGGTGCGCGCGCATCGCGCCCACCGTGCTGCCGGGCCGTCCGGTCAGCACCTGGATGCCGAGGCCGTCGATCAGCGCGGTGAGCTGCGCGGTGGCGGCCTCGGGGTCGGCCAGGCGGAACGCGCCCTGTTCCTGGCCGGTGCGGATGGTCATGAGAATGGTCTGGTACCAGCGGTCGTAGGAGTCGGTGTAGAGCGAACGCAGCCGCGGGTCGAGCGCGACCTCGTTCCAGACCTGCAGCCACACCGACCATTCGGCGCGCAGCAGGCCCTCGGTGGGCAATTGGAGCTCGACCAGCTTGAGCAGCCGGTCGTGCGCGCCGGGCACCGCGTGCAACTCGGCGACCTGCCGGTCGAAGGCGAGCTTCACGTTGCGCCGCAACGCTTCGTCGAGAACTTCGGTTTTGGTGGGGAAGTGGTAGTGGATGGCCGCGGTGCTGGTGCCGCACGCTTGCGCGATGTCGGCGATGCGCACCCGGTGATAGCCGCGCTCGGCGATGAGCTGCCAGGCGGTTTCGAGGATCCGCCGCCTTGGCTCGGAGTGCGCCAGGTCGTCGGGGTCGCTGGCGGTTCCCGCCGCGGGGGCTGGGACGGCGGTGACGGTTTTGGCGTCGTCGCTGCCGTTGAGCAGCCAGTTCACCGTGACGCCGGAGTATTCGGCGACGCGGACGAGCTCGTGCGGGGAGAAGCGGCGGGCGCCGTTGAGGGCCTTGGAGAGTTTGGTCTGGTCCAGGCCGATGGCGGCGGCGAACTCGCGTTGGGGGACGGGCATGGACTGGATCAGCTGGCGCACTCGTTCTCTCAGCTGGTCGGTTTCGTCCATGGCCGGAGACGCTAACGCCGCGTTGCGAAAATCGCAACTCTGGTGGGGTTGGACACGTAACGGTTTGAGATATCGGTTGTGTGTCAAGGAGTTGCGATCTTGGGTTGACTGGCGGATCAGTCGGTGAGGCTGAGGTGTCCACACCGGGCCGGGGTACGCGGTCGTGCGCGGCGCTGGTCCTGGAGCCGGGCTTGCCGCTAACGTGCTGTGCCGGAAAGCCGAACGTGTCCGTCCGTCAGCCGATCGAACTCGATGAGGTCCGGGTGTTCGCCACTGTCGTCGCGCTGGTCATCGGAGTCGTCGGGGTGTGCGGGACGCTCGCTTCCGCAGTTCTCACCCAGCGGCTCGGGCTCCGGGCGAAGCTGCAGGAACTGGAACACGCGGATCGGTTGCGCAGCGCGGAACTCGAAGCCGCGGAGAAGCAGCGGAAAGCCGAGCAGTTGCGCGAGTGCTACATCCAGTTGACCGCGAACAACCGGAATTACCGGGACGCGATGCTGACCTACGCGCACGCGCTCAAGGCCGGAATTCCGGCGGAGGCCGAGGCCGCCGAGGTGCAGACTGCCCGTCGCGCGCAGCGCGACACTCGGGCGGAGGCGCAGATGACGGCTAGCGATGATGTGCTCGCCGCGGAGAAGGGGATGAACCGGCAGTTGACTGTCGCCTACCGGATGCTCAGGTCGGCCGAGCACGAGCCGGACGCGACCGTGCGGGCGCGCATTCTCGACGACGTCATCGAGCTTCTCGACAAGCTGGTGAAATTGCACGCCAAGGCGCGGCTTGCGATGCGGATCGATCTGGGGATCACGCGTCAGCCGCCGTTGTGATCTTTTGTTGTCGGCTCGTCGCCTGGCGGCGACATCGGCCCCTCTTGGTTGCGTGGGGCACCCCGAAGGTTGATTGTGCTGACGGTTCGGGGGTGCTTGTCAAGGCGGGAAAGATGCCTTGACA